>JAPPAB010000041.1 GCA_026705765.1 Gemmatimonadota bacterium | reverse complement strand
CTCTACGCACACGACGGAGTCAGAACGCACCGGCACAACCTCATCTACTATTACGCCGACGGATGTGGACACGAAGGCGCCTCGGACGACGCCCGAGAACCAGAATGGGAATTATTTGACCTGGACAAAGACCCGTATGAACTGAACAGCGTCTATCACAATCCAGAATACGCAGAAATAGTCGCCGAACTAAAAGACGAACTCCACCGCTTGCAGGACGAAGTGGGAGATGAGCGATATGAGAAAGACGTGTAAGAGGAATCTTTAATGTCTAACGTAGTATTCATCATGACCGACAACCAGGGGGCGTGGACCCTGGGCTGTTATGGCAATCCGGACATCCGAACCCCCAACATCGACAGACTCGCAAATGAGGGAATTCGGTTCTCAAACGCCTATTGCGTAAACTCTGTCTGCTCGCCCAGCCGCGCCACATTCATGACCGGACTGATCCCCTCTCAGCACGGCGTACACTGTTACCTCGGCGGAGAAAAACCAGACGCTCAAATGGGACCAGACGCGTACTGCACCATTCGCGAATTTGCAAACCTCCCCCGCGTCATGGCAGATGCGGGCTATGTATGCGGACTGAGCGGAAAATGGCACCTCGGAGACAGCCTGCGGCCCCAGGAAGGATTCTCATACTGGTTTACCCGGCCAAAGGGACACACCACCACATTTTACGACGACGAATGGATCTGGCAGAACCGCGTTTATACCGAACCGCGATACACAACCGAAGCCATAACAGAACACGCCCTGGACTTCCTGCAACAAAACCACCACCAACCATTCTTCCTCTACGTAGCGTACAACGGTCCCTATGGCCTGGGAACAAGCATGCTGGAAACACATCTCAACCAACATACCGAATATTACGCGGACAAAGAACTGCCGAGCTTCCCCAGAGAACCAGTACATCCCTGGCTGCGCAGCAATCGGGACATGATCAACAACCCGGTAAGCATTCGCGGATATGCCGCAGCGGTAAGCGGAGTAGATGACGGGGTAGGCGAAATAACAAACGCCCTAAAAGAATACGGCCTGGAAGAAGACACACTGGTAATTTTCACAGCAGATCAGGGCTGGTGTGGCGGACACCACGGAATGTGGGGCATGGGAGACCACGCCCGACCACTACATACATTTGAAGAAACCATCCACATCCCACTGATATTCCGCCAGCCCGGACGGATACCGTCGGGCAGGATATTTGAAGGGCGAACATGCAACTACGACTTCTTCCCCTCCGTACTGGACCATCTGGAATTGCGGGAACGGATCGCCGACAACCCCAATCTCCCCGGCACAAGTTATGCCCCAGCACTTATAGGAAAAGAAATGACCTGGAATAATGAAATATTCCACGAATTTGAAAACATGCGCCTGGTGCGAAATGACCGCTGGAAATACACCTGGCGTCACCCAGATGGCCCGGATGAGCTATACGATATGCAGACCGACCCAGGAGAACGCAACAACCTGGCGAACCGCTCCCACACAACAGTCATCAACGAATGTCGCAACCGCATCCAGAACTTCTTCGACCAGTATGCAGACCCCCAGTACGACCTGTGGCGTGGGGGACGCTCCAAAGCGGGGCGAATCGGATAATTAGTCGGCCGCCTGCGCGTCCATTCCTCCAGTGGATCGAGCTCGTGGAAAAGTCATCACCGCGACCTGTCGCAATAGCCCCCGCAGATCGTCCAGAAAGGTGTAGAAAAGCGGCACCACAAACAGAGTGAGAAGCGTAGAACAGAGCAGCCCACCCATCATGGTGCGACCCAGAGGCGCGTAAGGTGTCCCCAGCATAGAACTGTTCCCCAGTGCCATAGGCATCAAACCAAACACCGTGGTAAACGTCGTCATCAAAATCGGCCGGAACCGATTAAACCCGGCTTCCAGAATGGCCTCGTCACGTGCCATCCCCTCCGCGCGAAGTCGATTAATCATATCCACCAGCACAATGGCATTGTTCACCACGACCCCAATCAATACAATAAGTCCCACCTGCGCCATCGGATTCATCGCTGTATCCCACAAGTAGAGCGTCCAATAGACCCCCAGAAAAGAAAACGGGACAGCCAGCAACACTGAAAAAGGCAGAATAATGGATTCGAAGAGCACCCCCATGAGCAAAAATACGAAGATGATGGCCAGAAAGATTGCAAAATTCATCATGTCATTTTCTTCTCGATACCGCTGTCCCTCCGTACCCCGATCCCAGCTATACCCATAGGGAAGCGACATGCCGTCCATCACCCGATCAATATCTGTGAAGAGCGTCTTTAGATCATCCTCCATGGTAAAACACTTCAGCCTAATTCGCATCTTTCCGTCAATCCGCCGAATGGTCCCTGGCCCTTCGGTCACCTTGAATGAAGCAAAGGCGGACAGGGGAATACTCTGCCCGTCCCTGGAGGTAAACATATAATTTTTCAACTGCGCCACCTGCTGCCGATCCATCTCTCGCAACCGGAGCCGAACTTCCACTTCCCGGTCGTCCGACGTGTAACGCGGCAGAAAGGTCCCACGAAGTTGAAATCCGATACTCTGCCCCACTTCCTGCGCATTAACCCCGTATTTTTTAGCCCGCTCCCGATTGATCACGACCTGCACCTCTGGTTCGGCCCGCTCCAGATCGTTTTCGATGTTCACAATCTCAGGGATGGTCTGTAGCCGACGTTCCGCCTCCTCCACCAGGGGGATCAGCCCCTCCTGATCTTCACCGTAGAGAAATACCTTGATATTGGCATCGGTGTTCACCGCCTGTGAATTGTTGGTATTCACAGACCTTCGGACGCCCACATGCTTGGGGAAATTCTCCTTCATATCTTTGATCACATCCTTTTTGCTCATGCGCTGATCCAGAGGAAAGCCAATTTTCGCCCTCGTATCTCGATAAACCGTGTACCACCATTCCTCGGCGTCCTGATGATGGAGAAAAGCCTGGATACGCAGACCCGTTTTCCAGTAACTCAGCCGGATCGTTCGAACCCCATAGAGTTCCCGTCTGGCTTCAAAATAGGCCTCGTATTCGGCCCCCAGCTTGCTGATATCCTCAAAGGTGAAAAAAGGCGGCGGATAGGCCCGAACATAGACCTCATTGAGATTAAATCCGCCCGCGTTGGCCGTCTTCACCTTTTCCAGCGGATAAAGCATGGTGGCCATCATCCCCACCACAATCAAGGTCGTATCTCGCCGGTGCGTCACGGTCCAGGATAACATGCGGTGATAAGTGTCTCGCATCCAGCGAATCACCCTCAGGTCTGCCTTAATATCGCGCCCGCCAAATCGCTTGGCCGCAAGTGGGATAAATAACAGGGCGACAAACAAAGACCCGACAAGCGCCACCACCACAGGCATTCCGATGCGGGCGAGTTGGAAGGTGAGGTTCCTGCTTCCACTCATTAAGATCAGGGGCAAAAAAACGACCACGGTGGTTAAGGTGGCCATTGTAATGGCCAGCCCCACCTCACTGGCACCACCAATAGACGCTTCGTGGGGCGCGTCACCCTTCGCCCGCCTCCGGTAGATATTTTCAACAATCACAATCGCATTATCGACCACCATCCCCACCCCCACCATCAGCCCCATCATCGTGAAGAGATTGAGCGTCCATCCCACAAAATACAACGCCGTCGTCGTGATCATCAAACAAAGCGGAATAGCCAGCGTGATCAACGCGGTCATGCGCATAGACCTGAGGAATAACAGCAGCACCAGCGCGGCGAAAAACCCACCCCATAGGCCGGTGTTCCGCAGATTGCGGATCGACTCTCCGACCACCTTGCCCTGGTTAAAAAAAGCGTCAAATTCGATATCCGTTCTGCTCTCAATCTGGTCTAAAGCGGCCTGGACCCGGTTGCACACATCCACCAAATTTTCGCCGGGTTCCCGAAACACGCCAAGATTGATGGCGGGCTTGCCGTCGATGCGCTGATACCACTGCCGATCGGGCACATCGTAAGCCACTCGGGCCACATCTTTTAAGCGAACTTCGCTGTCCTGGGTTGGGATCAGGATATTTTCTATCTCCGACAGGCTGTGGTATTTCGCCATGGAGCGGACGAAAAATTTCTTGCCACCTTCCTGGACATAGCCTCCTGTGAGCGAGAAATTGTCTGATCGCAGCCCCATCACCAGTTGGAAGGGCTGCACCCCTCGCGTCACCATCTTTTCCACATCGATCTCCACCAGTACCTCGTTGCGATTCACCCCCCACAACTGCACCTGAGCTACCCCTTCCAGTCGCTCCAGGGGCCTTTTGATGTGGAGATCGGAAAAATAATACGGATCTTCTACCCCATCGGGCAGTGCCACCCCCACCCACATCACCTCCATGTCGGTATCTGGATTCCACTTCCACACAAAGGTGTGATCCCGCACCTCCTCGGGCAGGTCGATCTTCGCCCGGTCCAGGCGATCCACCAGTTGATTATAAGCCAGTTGCATATTTGCATCTTCCCGCAGCCAGACCCCCATCCACAGGCCCCACTGAGAACTTGCGAAACTTTCAAAGCCTCTGACCCCCTTCACCGTGCGGATGTGCTCCTCAACGGGCCTTCGAATTTGCCTGTCAATCTCCTGGGGCGCCAGGCCCGGAAAATCTACCCCGACCCAGAGCCATCGGTTTTCCCAGCCACTGGGGAAGGCCTGCGATTGAAGTCGAACATAAGACACCAGACCCACCACCAGCAACGCCACAAGCGTCACCGTGACCATCACCGGACGCGTGACCGAGATGCGCGGCAAAAAAGAAGAATGGGTTTTCAAGGCATTTCTCCTTAGTCCAGGGCGGATTTTCTGACCTATCTATTCATCCGACAAAGTAATACATCCAAAAGTTTCGCAACCATGCCATTTACATCAACTTCCGAGATGCATCCTACTTCAATAAGGAGAAAAAAGAAAAACCCATTATTAAATGGGTTGTGTAAAATACCTCTGATATGGATAGGCCAGACCGATGGGTCTGCCCTTTTTGATGGGCGCAGGCGCTTCTTTACCCCTCCCAAATCAGTGCCAGCGCGCCCGTATAGCTATGCACAAAATTGCGCCCACCCACAGGTGCCAGTTCTGAATTGCCAAAAAAGCCAGCCATCGGAAAAGCGCCCAGGTGTTTTCGAATCACCAGAACATCGTGATCGGGCTGTCCGTAAAGCCCAAATCCGCGTCCCATACAGTTAAAATACAAACCACATGTATTGGACGGGCGCCCGACAGACTGCCGCAACTCCTGCATCACCTTCACCATATCCTCGTGCCCTGCATGGGGCGTGCGCCGATTAAATTGAATGGTCTGCCCCACAGACACCTGTTCATTAACCGCAATTGCGCCCGAATGCTCGTCGATATGCGTCAGACTGCGAATTAAAAAATCACCTCGTCCCCGTTCAATTGCGTATTCATCCATCGCCAGACCCACAAAAATATTGTTGCGCAAATCGGCCCTCTCCTCTGCCGAAAGCGTATTGAGTGCCTCCTTCAGCGCATCAATAGCCGGAACAAATGCAATCTGATGAATCACATTGCCCTCGGCTCTGGTAATCGCATAAGCCTGCCCAAACGGCTGGCAACCTTGTGCCACTCCCGTAGCCACCTTGACCCCCGTCATCAACGCCCCCACCACGCCGTGTTCACCAATCCACCGGCCACACCATTGCAATGTCTGAGGCGACGCCGATCCCCACGGCCACGGATTGCCCGATGCAACGCCTCCCACAATGGGCACATCGCCAGCCACCTCGGCAATCTGTTCCAGACAGACCGCCGGATTGGCGTAAATCCCACACATAAGCACCAGCAACGCATCCTCTGTTCCCTGAACTACCATCTGCTCGCCAATACGAACCCCTGCATCGTCACCCTCAGCCACAAGAGGTGTTACTTCAAGATGGTCTCCCCCCAACACCAGCACAGCCACCCCTGGCTCGCGATCATTTTCTCGGGCATCCGTCAAAACGCCCATGCCACTGCATCCAAATACAGCCTCTGTCTCCACCCGATCAATAACAACATCGACCATGGCAGCCGCATCGCCCATGTGGTGATAGGTCAAAAAAAGAAACGCAGCATCAACAGCGGCATCGCCCATACCCTTCAAAGCTTCAGACAAAGCGGCATCAACCGCGTACATGCCATCGGCATCATTTGAATGTCCAGCCCCGGATCGCAGCATATCTTCTCCATAAGAAGCGCGAATAGACGAATAGACGAATAGCGAACACACCGATTTTGGGAGGATGGGCGAGGTTCGTTGATTCGTTGATTCGCTGATTCTCAATATAGAGGCAAAAAACCGCAGATCAAACAATTTCCGAACCGATCTTTTTTAGCAAACGTATTGGATTTGCTCTCCTTGCTTTATTATTAGAACAATACTTGCCACACCCATGTAAATACCTTATATTAAATTGCTCTAAAATTATAGCTCTAAACCCCTTTAAAAGCACCCCAAAGAGCCTTCCCAATGAATCTGAATCACAGCCTCCACAACGACACAGTAAAACACGTCGATCTCTCTTTTTACGTCGAAGTAAAAAAAGACAATCCCGTTGGCCAGGTCATCGCCAAAATGCAGAATAGTCAGCGCAAATGCGCGCTGGTCATGGACCATGGCAAACTGATCGGCATTTTTACAGCGCACGATATTGCCCGCCGCGTGATCGATCAATCCGAAGTAATCAACGAGCCTATAGAAGCGATCATGACCCCCGATCCGCTCACCCTGCAATCGGATACCACACTAATCGAAGCCATCCGATTTATGAGCGACAAGCCCCACCGCTACATGCCCGTTGTAGATGCAGACGGGCGCGTCCTGGGCACACTGACACACTATGCCATCATCAAATACATGAGCGATCACTTCCCAGAAGAAATCTACAACCTACCGCCAACCCCCGACCACTTTGCCAGCGCTCGGGCTGGTGCCTAAAATACTTCAGGAGGATTTATGGCCGAAATAGACATCGAAGAAACGGCCGAATCGGCGCTTTTTGAACTGTCCGAAATCGAATCCATTGCCATTCGCTTTGCAGGTGATTCCGGCGATGGCAGTCAGCTCATCGGCAAAGAATTTGCCAACACCTCGGCAATTGTCGGCAATGACATCAGTACCCTGCCGGACTTTCCCGCTGAAATCCGCGCGCCCGCTGGCACATTGCCCGGCGTTAGCGGATTTCAAATCCACATATCCAGCGAAGACATATACACCCCCGGCGACGAGCCTCAAGTCCTCGTTGCGATGAACCCGGCAGCACTCAAAGCCAATATCAACGACCTCCCAGACGGCGGTATCGTCATTGCCAACACAGACAACTTCACGCGCAACAACCTGCGCAAAGCCGGATACGACGGCGACCCCCTCGAAGGCAATGATCTCTCCAATTACCGCGTAGTCAAAGTACCCCTCACCACGCTGCACAAAGAAGCTGTCGCACACGTTGAGGGCCTGAGCAATCGCCAGATTGACATGATGAAAAACTTCTTTGCACTGGGCCTGTCCTACTGGATATTTGACCGCCCAATCGAGCCGACCATTCGCATGCTCGAAAAGAAATTTCAGGGCAAAGACGAAATCATCGACGGCAACGTCAGCACCCTGAAAGCCGGCTACAACTTTGGCGAAACAGTCGAAGAATTTCAGGTTCAGTACCAGGTCAAAAAAGCTGTCGTCTCACCGGGCACTTATCGCGCCGTCACAGGTACACAGGCCACGGCAATAGGCATGGTCACCGCGGCTCACAAAGCGGGCAAAACCCTCTTTTACGGCAGCTATCCCATCACGCCTGCCAGCGCAGTGCTCGAAGAATTGGCCGCATTGAAAAATTTTGACGTGCGAACCTTTCAAGCAGAAGATGAAATTTCCGCATTGGGCTCAGTCATTGGCGCTGCTTTCGGCGGCGCGTTTGCCGCCACGGGCACCAGTGGTCCCGGCATCGCACTGAAAAGCGAAGCCATGAACCTCGCCCTGATGATGGAATTGCCCCTCGTTATCTGCGACTTTCAGCGCGGCGGTCCCAGCACGGGTATGCCCACCAAAACAGAGCAATCGGACCTGCTCCAATGCATGTTTGGTCGCAATGGCGACAGTCCCATCCCCATTGTTTCACCGGCCACGCCCTCAGACTGCTTTGACATGATCATCGAAGCGTTTCGCATCGCCGTTGAAACCATGAGCCCGGTTATTTTCCTCTCCGATGGATACCTCAACACCAGTGCTGAACCGTGGAAAATTCCCGATCCGGATGATATTCCGACCATACAGACCGAGCACAGAACCGATCCCGAGGGCTTCTTGCCCTATCTCCGAGATCCAAAAACCCTATCTCGCCCCTGGGTATTGCCGGGCACGCCGGGCCTTGAACACAGACTGGGTGGACTGGGCAAAGAAGACGGCACGGGCAATGTATCCTATGACCCGGATGACAACCAGCACATGGCGAACATACGCGCCGAACGCCTGGCGCGCATCGCCGACCGCATACCACTCCAACACGTCATGGGTCCCAAATCGGGCGATCTGCTCGTCCTGGGCTGGGGATGTACTTATGGTGCGATCCGCTCAGCAGTGCGCCGAATGCGACAGCAGGGCTATTCGGTTGCCGCAGCGCATCTGCGCTATCTCAACCCATTCCCCAAAAATCTGGGCGCGATACTATCGAGTTACAAAACCGTACTCGTGCCCGAACTCAACATGGGACAGTTGTCTTTGCTACTCCAGGCCAAATATCCCACACAGGTCATCGTCCCCTTCAATAAAGTTCAGGGATTGCCCTTCAAAATTACAGAAATCGCCGACAAAATTGACGAAATACTGGGTGCTCCAAAGAGCGCATCGTTATAGAGGATTCCAAACATGGCAGACGCTATTGAAACACTGACGCGAAAAGACTTCGTATCCGACCAGGAAGTGCGCTGGTGCCCCGGTTGTGGTGATTACGCCATCCTCGCACAGATGCAGCGCGTGTTGCCCGAAATGGGCATTGCGCGGGAAGATATGGTCTTTATATCGGGCATCGGTTGCTCCAGCCGCTTCCCCTATTACATGAACACGTACGGTCTGCACACCATTCACGGTCGCGCAGCAACCGTAGCGACTGGCCTCAAAGTGGCCAATCCCGACCTCCACGTATGGGTAATCACCGGCGATGGCGACAGCCTATCCATAGGCGGCAATCACCTGTTGCATGTGCTGCGTCGCAACGTCGATCTCAACATCATACTCTTCAACAATGCGATCTACGGCCTCACCAAAGGACAATACTCACCTACATCGCCGCCGGGCACGCGCACCTATTCGTCGCCCATGGGCTCTGTGGAACAGGACTTCAATGCCATATCCGTTGCCCTGGCAGCCGAAGCCACCTTTGTCGCCCGCAGTGTTGACCGCAACACCAAGCACATGGCCGAGATCCTCAAACGCGCCACCGAACACCGCGGCACGTCCTTTGTCGAAATTTACCAGAACTGCAATATCTACAACGACGGTGCCTGGTTTTTTGCCACTGAGGCAGATGTCAAAGACGATCAGACCGTCATTCTGGAACACGGCCAACCCATCATTTTTGGCAAAGACCGCGACAAAGGCATCCGCGTCAATGGACTCGCGCCCGAAGTCGTGACCCTGGGCAATGGTGTGTCGGAAAGCGACTTGCTCACACACGACGAAACCCTGGACAATCCAGCCCATGCGTATTTACTCAGCCGCCTCACACATCCGGACTATCCCGTACCATTCGGCGTATTCCGTTGTGTCGAACGTCCAATTTACGAAGAGCAAATCATCGCACAGGGTCGCCAGGCGGTTGAAGAACGCGGCGCAGGCGACCTCAATGCACTGTATCACGCGACAGACACCTGGATTGTTCCCGAAGGCCCCGACGCCGAAACCGTGCAAGAAGTCCACGAAGAATTGCCCACATCGAACATCATTCCCGATATCGAACAAGAAGACCCCATGGCACCGCGCACCGCGCTTCAACAACTGCTCTACGATCCGATCTCATCCCTCGACCTGCCAGCCCCCGAATGCGTATCCGCTGAGACCTCGGTAGCCGATGCCGTCGAGACCATGCGCAGCAAAAATCTGGGGTGTTTGCTGGTCGTTGACAAACAGGGCTTGTTGCGCGGCATATTCGCACAGGGCGATCTCTTTGAAAAAGTTGCCGGACGCGATATAGACCTGACAAAAATAACGGTCGATAGCCTGATGACCAAAGACCCCACCGCATTGAAAACATCTGATCCCATCGGTCATCTCCTGCACCTGATGTCTCTGCACGGCTTCCGCCACATACCCATTGTAGATCCCGATGGGCGTCCCGTGGGCCTGGCATCCTTCAAAGTCATGCTCAAATTCACCGGCGGCCTCTTCTCAGACGGCATATCGCCCAATTAACGCGCGTCAACATCACCGCGCAAAAAGAGTCCGCGAGGTGCTTGCGGACTCTTTTTTGTTGAAAAAAAATGACCGCTGGCATTATCGGCGTTGCCGACTGCCAGCACATAAAAGAAGGAAACACGCCGTGAGCACCGCTGCCGAACGCGACTATCTGTTGGGAACAAATGACGCTGAACTGCACCGCTTGCAAGCGCAACACAATACATGGCGAGCTAAAACCACAGACTTGTGGGATCGCGCCTCCTTTCGCGCTGGACAAACGATTCTCGACCTCGGTTGTGGCCCGGGCTTTACGAGTTTAGAACTGGCCGAGCGCGTGGGTGCAGATGGGCGCGTTCTGGCCGTGGATGGATCAAAAAAATTCGCGGATATTCTCCGACACCGCGCTGCATCAGCCAGTATAACGCAAATCGAGGTCGTCGTAGCGGATGTCCGCACCCTTGACCTGCCAGCCGCTTCTATAGACGCTGCGTTCGCCCGTTGGCTACTCTGCTTCATAGAAGAGCCACAAAAGGTGATTGAGCAGGTAGCCCGCACGCTTAAAAGGGGCGGTCGTCTGCTCGTTATGGATTACTGCGCTTATGGGGCATTTGTCGCCCAGATCCAATACCCCCACTTGCAGCGCGTGCTACAGGCGGTACACAGGAGCTTCGGCGATGGACTCAAAATCGGCGATAAACTGCCCCAACTCATGGAATGTTGTGGCCTGGAAGTCGCGGAAGTCGTTCCTATCGGCGGCATTGCCCGCCCGGGCAACCGCATCTGGTGCTGGATAGAAGATTTCCTGCGCATGTATTTGCCTGAACTCGTGGCATGCGGCGCATTGCGCGAAGAAGATTGCGCGGCGCACTGGGAAGAATGGCAAACAAATGCCCGCGACCCACAAGCCACTATTTCATCGCCATCAATGACCGGCGTAATTGGCGTCAAGGTCTAAGTTTGGAGGAAAAATGAACGACATTCGCATTGGTATCATCGGCTCAGGCGGTATGGCGAGTCGCCACGCCCAGAGCTTTTCCCAAACAGACGGCTTTGAACTCGTTGCCATTGCTGCGCGAAACATAGAAACCGGGCCAGCGCTTGCCAACAAGCACAGTATAGATTACTTGCCGACCTATCGGGAAATGCTCAAACGCGACGACATCGACGCCATCGCAATATGCACCTACAACGATACCCACAGCGAAATCGCCCTGGCCGCGCTCGATGCAAACAAACACGTTTTTACCGAATATCCCGCAGCGCGCAATATCGATGAAGCGCGGCAATTGCTTTCCAAAATTGACCACTCATCCCGCGTCCTCCGCGTGGGCCACAACGAAGTACTCTCGCCCTCTCACCGGACACTCAAACGACAAACAGCCCAAACGGGAAATCTCATAACCGCACTATTCACCCGCCTCACCCCGGGCCGCGGTCAACGTCCTGAAATCCTCTTTAATATTTCCATATCGGGTCCACCAGCCCTCTTTTTTGTCTATAATATCTATCCAATCGTCGATTGTTTTGGTCCCGCCACCTGGATTGAAGCCGCAGCCCACTATGAAAATCTGCGCGATGACAGCACCTACGACAGCTTTGCAAATTCTGTCACAGTCGGTTTTGAAAACGGCGGTATTGGGCAATGGAACTGGGCCGGAGGCATCGAAATTTCCAATGCCGAAGAATATCGCCGTATTGTCATGACAGACGGGACGCTCATCAACAGAGGCGATGGCTGGCACCTCTCGACAAAATCAGGCGAACACGACCTGCCCGCAGCCGAACCATCGGACATCACAATCCAAACCCAATTCCTCAACGACATCCACAATGGCAACTGGCAAACCGACGCCCGTACGGCCATCAACGCCGCGCTAATCGGTCTCGCAGCCGAACGATCAATGCAAGAAAATCGCCGCGTGACCCTCTCAGAACTTCTGTAAAAGCACAAAATATGCGTGACAGTCTGCGTTGTTTCGCGTATCATGAAGGTCAAAGTATATTTGATTATAAAATTTAGAGGGCTTGACAATGACAATAAACCAAATAAAAAAAATCGCCAGTCCAGCGTGTCGAGAATTTGGAGTAAAAAGATTAGATCTTTTTGGATCTCTGAGCCAAGGCAAAGGAACTACTGACAGTGATGTGGATTTAATAGTGGAGTTTGAAAATCCTACTATACACCCTTCAAAAAGATTTTTTGGACTCCTTCACCATCTTGAAGATGAATTAAAATGCAATGTTGATCTCCTTACGTTCAACGGACTCAAGAACCCTTACTTTCGTCGTAGCATCCTTAATGAGAGGGTGAACATCTATGGAGGCTGAGATACTCAAATATCTCTACGATATCAAAGATGCGGCCTCGGCAATTCTCAAGTTTGTCCAGGACAAAACCTATGACGATTATCGTGAAGACGATTTGCTCAAGAGTGGTGTTGAACGAAAATTCGAAATTATTGGTGAAGCCCTGAATAGAATAAAACGAAATAATCTACAAATACTCGATAAAATACGGGATCATCGCAGTATCATCTCATTCAGAAATATTCTCGCGCATGATTACAATAGTGTTGATCACACAATTGTGTGGGGAATCATAGAAGAAAACTTGGATAATCTTTATGCAGATGTGGTAAAATTATTGGAAGAAGCAGAGCAAAAAAATAAATCACCTGACGAATGATCCATTCCCATTAATGAAAAAAATCATGACCCAAATCACCACTCTAAGCGACCTGGACTACCAGGCCAAAGACATCGACCTTCAACGCGCTGCCGAGACATTCAAAACGCATGGCGCAATAGTCGTGCGGGGATTACTCCACGAATACATCGACGCGCTTCACCGCGACATCGAAGCCACAGCCAGGCAATCCCTCGCCCTCCTCGATCAAGCCAGCGCAATCCCTGAAGGATGGCGCACACCCAACAACACCCTCTTTATACCTGCGCCTGAAAACTACGAACGCGACCGACAAATCATGGTCCTGGGCATCAACTACCACACCAGCGCGACCTTCTTTCGCTCGGCATTTCACCCGCCCACCCTCGACATCGTCGAAGCCATCCTCGGTCCCAACATCGAACTCTACGGCAACGGGCAATGCCTCTATAAAGAACCCGTCGGAGGCCATCCCAAACACCTGCACCAGGACTCGGCCTATTTTGAACACCGGTACGAAGGACCTGTAGGCATCCTCACCTACGTCGTCCCCACCGACCTCAACAACGGTGCCCTCCACGTGGTCCCCGGCTCTCACAAACTGGGACAACTCGACCACATCGACACCTTCTCGCACCTGGGACTGGCAGACCGCGAATGGCCCTGGGAGCGCGCCCTCCCAATACCCGGTCAACCCGGCGACGCCATCTTCTTCCACGTCAAAACCGTCCACGGCTCCAAACAGAACCACTCGGATAAACCCCGCCCCGTCTTCATACACCGCTACCGCAGAGCCGATGACTACGTCGTCATACGCGGCACCACCACAAAAAACCGCGCAGAATCGTCAAAGCGTCCAGTAAAAGAAAAAAACGAAAACGGATTGATGGTACGCGGTTTTCGTCGGACTTGACTTTATTGCTTAATCTATATATCGTCCATAGTCTATATATCGTCCTTTATGGAGTCTGCTTATGCACGCCCTTCATCTATATAGGGCCAACGCAAGTTTTAAAAGATTTTTCGTCATAGTAGATATAGAAACACATACATGCTGAGATTTGCTGAAGAAATACTGCTGATGCTTCACAACGAAGATCGAGGTGATTTTGCACCCGGTCTTGCACCAGACACTTTGAACATCGTCCTCGCTGGTGCCGTATTGATGGATTTGGCTTTAGAAGAGCGCATCGATACCGACCTCGATCATCTCTATTTAGTTGATGCCACGCCTCTCGAAGACGACCTGCTCGATCCCACCCTTGCCGACATCGCGCGCGATACGGACACACGAGACACCAACTATTGGCTCGCACAAACGACCAAACGGGGCGACGAAATCCGCGATAAAGCACTTGCCCGGTTGGTCAACCGGGGCATATTGGAAGCTGAGTCAGAAGATATCTTTCTCCTCTCGCGCCTGGTGTCGCGCTCCCGCCGCTATCCAACCATTGATGGAAAAACATTAGAAGAAGTCCGATTACGCATTATGCGCGTACTGTACACCGATGAAATTCCATATCCGCGCGACATTGTCATTATCTGCCTGGCAGATGCCTGCGGCGTTTTCAAGAATATTTTATCCCAGTCAGAACTATCGGAGGTACAAGACCGGATCGAACTGATTCGAAAAATGGACCTGATCGGCCAATCGGTTACCAAAGCGATCCGCGAGCATGAGCCTCCTACCCCTGTCCCTACTCCACGCAAGGAGATACCTCAGGCACCGGGGTTGCCGCTTATTGGCAACGCCATCGGCA
>JAPPAB010000040.1 GCA_026705765.1 Gemmatimonadota bacterium | reverse complement strand
GTAATAAAATCGCCCGCCGCAAGTCCCAGACCTTCCAGCGCCATCGGATATTCACCATCGGCACTCTCTATCCGCGCTGTCTCCGTCATAAGAGAAATCCGCACGGGATCGCGCCCTGCCACCTCGTATTGCAAACCGTAATCCATAAGCCTGTAATCGTCTTTTATCGAAAATCCAAAAGCCACCTCCTCAATTGCCGTAGCCTCGTCATCCCCGCGTGGAAAACGAACCTGTATGCGCGGCGGCTGATCGACTTTCGCCGTAATTTTATACGCGCGCGCATACTCGTTTTTTTCTCCCTCTACATCTCGCAACCCAACCTCGTAAGACCCATTCTCTGTAATCGACAGCACGCCTTCCCACACGGCATCATCTGAATTTTTCAACGCCATTTCTTCCCCACCATCCAATACCAGCGATGCCTTCTCCAACGCTTTATTCACCGTCACCGACACCACCACCTCAGTACCTTCAGGCGCCGTAATATCACCGCCATAAGGCACATCCCGGTCTTCCATCTCCAAATAGTCGGGATAGCGATATAGAAGTCCAATCGACACCACTTCGGGCGGCGTCCACACCGACAGTGTATAGACATCGGAGCGATACGCCCCAACCTGCACCTGGTATTCCGTATCGGCATACAAATCGCGCAACTGGTGGGCAAACACATCGCCAACCTCTCCAGGCTCTAACGGTGCGGTTTGCCAGTCCCCGCCCGATGTCCGCCACTGAATCGCCTTGCTCGCACTCATAAGATCTGTCGTCACCCACACCATCTGATGCGCCCCGCGCCGCACCCGCGCATCACCCGGTTCAACCGTATAGGGCGATGGCAAAACCGGTGCAAAAAACAACCGCCCTGCAATATCGCGCAGATCAACCTGCCACAACGCGATGAGCAACACAACAGCACCCAATCCCCAAACCCCAACAACCGCGCGGCGCACCCGCTTCAAAACGCGCAAATCAATCACAGGTGGCGCCTGTATCGCCGACAATTCGCGCACCTGCTGAAACACCTGATCGGTCATCCACTCGGAAACCGGCGTTGATCCGTGCAGCGATACAGTGCTAACAATCAGGTCCTCAAGCTCGGGATGATGCGCATCGATAAACAACGCGATCTGCTCTCTTGTCACCACCGTTCGATGCGGAACATACAACCACTTATACCCCGCGCCAAAGACCAGAATGAGAAATGCTATCACCGGCACAATCACAGGCACGCGATCGGCAAAAGCCACCACAGCGCACAACCCGATCAGCAAACCCAAAAACACCGCGCCAAACATCAACCGACCCTGCAAACGCCGCCGTCGCTCAAATTGCGCGGCCACTGCGCGGATCGCGTGTTCCAATTTAAGCGGTAGCAATGGTATCATGTCCGCACCTCCCGCGCACTCAAATACGCGGCGTAAAAATGTTCAATCAAAAGCAAAGCGAGCAAAAACCCGAGTATCCAGCGACCGTATTCATACACAATCGAAAGATCCGCCGATGGTTTCCCGTCTCGCTGAAATAACACGGGCGCATCGCACAACCGAATCTCAAATTCCGCGGGCGTTATCCGCGCCAAATCGCTCTCTCGATCTGCAGCGTTGACCGATGCGACTTGCATCCCCCACTGATATACACCGGGCACCTGGAATATGCGGGCATCGCCAACTACAGAATTCGATCCTTCTGGTCCCATAACCCGTTCCACCGCATCAGAAGCACTTATAGCATCGCCCACCTGATAATCTGTCTCAATCTCCCGATCACCCGATAAATAGCGCAACGTCTCGTGCAACAAAGGCACAAACCGCGGCGTCCGCGCCAGATTTGACCGATCAAACCCCATCCCACCAGCCCAGACCAAGATGCGACCTTCTCCTATCCTGCCCTCGACAATAGCGGGCATCAAATCGTCGTATTTTGCCAGCACCGCTGCTGAACTGTCAGCGGTAATAATGTGGTAATTCTCATAGCGCACAGATGAAAAATCGTTAAATCGCGCCCCCCTGAAAGGGCGAAAAATGGGATGCTCCAAATCGACCCACGCCAGCGTGGCATAACCTGCATCCTCTACCCTTGAAATCCTTATATTCGCGCGCGCGAGCAAGGCATTCACAGACTGAATATCGGCATCTCGGCGAAGCGGCAAAAACAGCGCACCGCCTTCCTTAACATAATCTGCAAACTCACTCACAGAAGTCACATCTTCGGCAATCACCACCGACCCCATAAGTTCTCCAGACCAGATCAAACGCCAATCCGCGCCCTCGGGCACAGCAGCCTTGAGCATAAATCGCGAGGACTCCGAAGTGTTCAACACCGCAATGGGATGTTGCGGTTTGGCAAGCCACGCAAAAAAACGGCGATCATCTCGCTGCAATCCATCGCCTCCGGCGAGCGCGACATATCCGTTTATCCCATTCTCTAAAGGCACGGAAAAAGCCACCTGTGTCGCATTGCCCGGCAACACCATTACATCGCGCGTTTCTATCACCTCTTCATCAACCACCAGTTGCGCGGCAAGCGCGCCTGGTCCAGACCAATTTCGCACCCGAGCGCGAACCCGCAAGACATCGTCCTTTACAGCCCGCACAGCGAGCGCGTCAACCGACGCATTGGACACAGCGTTCGCCCCCACATCCACCACTTGAAGCGCAATCGCACCCGGCAACCGCCATCCCATATCGGATAGCGGCATGCCACTCGCCTGAAAATCGCTGATCACGTGAACCACGCGCTTCACCTGCGCGGTATCAGCCGCAAAAACATGCTCAACCACCTGAAGTGCCGCAGCATAATCAGTATGTCCCCACGTCACATCGGCGATCTCAATAGCGCGTCGCACATCTGCCACATCACTTGAAAGCGACACATCGACCACGGCCTGCTGTGCAAATCGCACAAATCCAACCCGATCACCCGGCTCCACAGTCTCCAACACGGCCTTCGCCCCTGTTTTCGCGCGCTCCCATACCCCATCATATCCCATACTCAGCGAAACATCCATCGCAATCACATGATCAGTCGTTCCCGAAGCCGCCGCTTCAGCATTCAACAGCATCTCTCGGAAAGGCCGCGCAAACGCAAGAGCCAGGGCAACCAGCACTGCCATTCGCAACAACATCAACACAACGTGTTGAACGCGTCTGCGCTCGATCACCTCGCGCTTGACATCGGGCACAAACATCAAACTGCTAAACCGCACGGTCTCGCGCTCCGGGCGGCGAATGCGATGTACAAAATAGGGAATGCCAATCAGCGCAACACCAAATGCAAATAGCGGAACCAGCAACCCCATCATGCCCCTCCTGACCGCCTGCTCGGCGCAATCAATCCATCGTTGCGCCGATGTAAAAACCGGTGCAGCGCCATATCCAGAGGTTCAGAACACGCGAACTCTTCAATATCGATCTCCGCCGATAAACACGCTTCTCTTATCGCGTCAAAATGTCGCCTGCGATTATCCAAATAGGCTTCGCGCACCTCCTCTGGCACGGCAAATTGCTCGCGATTGTCCTCGGCATCCACCAGCGTCACCGACCGATCAAAGGGAAACGTCTGCTCAGCCGGATCGCTCACCTGCAACACCAGCACATCGTGACGCTGCGCCCGCAGAGAACGCAAATGCACAATCATTTCATCAGCCGGATGCAACAAATCGCCGATTAATACCACCATCCCCCGCGCAGGCAACACATCGCCCATCACGCGCAACGTCCCCGCCGTATCCGTCTCTTCACCCGCGGGTCTCAAATTGTCGATCTCCATCAAAATGCGATGGCGTTGTCCATCTCGACGCCGCGCGGGCACATGCGCAATCAACTCCCGATGATAAGCGGCAAAACCCACGGCATCTCCCTGACCGGAAGCCAGCATCACCAGACACGCCGCCAGCATCTGTGCATACCGAAACTTGCTCACATCTCCCGAACCATAGTCCATAGACGCGCTGCAATCCAGCAAAATAGTAGAACGCAAATTGCGCTCATCCTGAAACTGCTTCACATGCAGCCGATCACTCCGCCCGTACAGCCGCCAATCAACAAAGCGCAAATCATCACCCCACGCATAGGGACGATATTGGGCAAACTCAACCGACGCCCCGTGGTGAATACTGCGATGCGCCCCACCTTGCAATCCTGAAATAACCGTACGCGCCAAAAGTTCCAGATCCGCAATACGCGCCAACTCAGCCGGATCGAGATATGTATAAATAGAGTTTTGCATAGCGGTCAGTCTCATACCAGATCCGCTTCCGGTGGCTGAATCGTCTCCAGCAGCCGATTGATAACATCCTCGGCATTTACGCGATCTGCTTCGGCTCTAAAATTGGTCAAAATGCGATGGCGCAACACATTGGGCGCAACCGCCTGAACATCGCCAAAAGAAACGTGATATCGCCCCTTCAGCAATGCCCGCGCCTTCGCCCCCAGCAACAACCCCTGCACGCCGCGTGTGCCCGCGCCCCAACTCACCCATGAAGTCACAAAATCCGGCGCCGTATCCCCCGGACGGCTCGCCTGCACCAGTTGCACCGCATAACGCGCCACAGGCTCGGCAACCGGAACCATCCTCACCAGCCTGGCAAAATCGAGCATATCTGCACCCGAAAACACAGGCTCGACCTCTTCAGCCTCAATCGACGTCGTACGCGTCGCCACATCCAACTCTTCATCCTCCGCCAAATAATCGATCCAGATATTCATCATAAAACGATCCAACTGTGCCTCGGGCAGTGGATAAGTACCCTCCAACTCAATGGGATTCTGCGTCGCCAGAACGAAAAACGGTTGCTCCAGCGCGTGCAAATTACCTCCTATCGTAACCTGCTTCTCCTCCATCGCCTCCAGCAGTGCAGCCTGCGTCTTGGGCGGTGTGCGGTTAATCTCATCAGCCAGCAAAATATGTGTAAAAATAGGACCCGGAATAAACCGCAACTCGCGGTGTCCACCCACGCGATCCTCGTCAATAATCTCTGTACCCGTTATATCCGAAGGCATCAGATCCGGCGTAAACTGCACGCGCTTAAAATCCAAATCCAAAATCTTCGCAATCGTACGCACCAGCAGCGTCTTCGCCAAACCCGGCGCCCCCGTCAACAAACAATGACCGCCGCTAAACAACACGATCAACAGCGACTCAATAACCTCATCCTGCCCGACGATCACCTTGCGAATCTGCTCCATCATACGCACGCGACCATCGCGCAACTTGTCTATCGCCTCAGCTTCAAATGGCGTTTCTTGTTTTTGAATAGCTTCTCCCAAAAATCACCTCAATTATTTTAATGCGTCATCGCATACACCACGATATTAATACCCATCGGATACGCCTTGGGCGCGGAAAAATTGCGAAAATACTCGTAATTCTCACCCTCGCGCTCCCAGCCATCGCCCAAATCTGTATTGTGCATCACCACGACCATCAACCGCCCATCCCGGTCAAAAATGCCCTTGCAATGCGCCTCAGAACCGTATTGGTCATAACGCCCGGCCCACCCCTCATAAGTAATCCCCGTCGATTGCCAGTCCCAGAAACTCCCCAGACCCGGCACCTGCGGCACCTCCTTAATATCAAACACAATGTGAAACAACTCGTGATCCAGCGGAATATCCACCAGGGGAAATTCATCGGGCGGCAACACCTGAGCAATCTCGTACTCCCAATTTCGCCACGCATCATCTCCCCAGAAATCATCCACCAGCAAAAAACCACCGCGCAACAAATAATCGCGCAACCCCTCCTGCTCAGACACACTCAGCGCCATCCGTCCCACTTCGAGCATATAAATAAACGGATACTTAAACACCTCGGGATCATCGAGACGCACGACCACATGCTTGAACTGCCCATCTTCTGTGCGATTCACATTGAGCGTTGTAATTTGAGACAAACGCAGAGAAAAATTCACATCCGACTCGGGATAATCCACCGCCCAACTGCCCCTTCGTCGTCGATACCCCCAATCATCATCGCCCGTATAATTTGAATACTCGATACGGCAAAACGTAAACGTATTACCCGGAAAAATATCGCGCTCCATCCGCTCAATAGGACCTCGCCGTCTGCGCCCGAACTGTGCATCGACATCCCACTCGGGCATCAACAGCACCAACAAACACGCCAGTAAAATTCGCATCACGGCACCTCCACCAATTCCAACAACAACTGTTGCGCATCCCAAAAATGCGGCATGGTTTCCAACAGCGCGAGTACCTCGGCTTTTGCTGCCACAACCTCGCCCTTTTTTGCGAGCGCCTCCGCCAGATTGAGCCGGTGCTCGGCACGCCCCGGTACATCCAGATAAATAAGCCGACGCCAATCCGCGATAGCCGCATCCCAGTCTTCCAGCATCTCGTGAACCTCGGCACTTCGCGTCAGTATCTCAACCTGAAAAGGACGCACAGCCAATGCCCGATCCAGCACGGCACGCGCAGCCGCCCAGTCCCTATCCTTCACATACAATCCACTCAAAGTCAGACAGGCTTCATGCGCCATCGCATCCCATCCAACGAGCTTTTTTAATGCACTGCGATACCACTCCGGATCACCGCGCACAGCACCTGCATCCGCCCATAGGCGCAAGGGCGCATCTTCCGCTGCATAATCTGGATACAAAGCATGCGCCTCCAGGAAAAACTGCTCTGCATCCGCCCAGTTCTCTGCCTCAACTGCCTCTTTCCCGGCATTTAATTTCTGGCGAAACTCCGAATCTTTGGACAGCACTCTGAGGGGGGCGCATCGATTCCCCATATATTCCATAAACCGCTCATCCACAATACGAGCAGAAACACCGCTGGCCGAAATCAACGCCTCAACTGCCTCCATGCCATCGCCAATGCGGTCGAGCGCCGTCACCAGTGCATCGTGGCCGTAGTGATTCACATAAAAAGCCACAAACTCGCCCGATACAAAATACCCATACATCAGATGCATCTGTGTTTCTGGATCGGTAAAAAACCGTCCGAGATCGCCTACAGCCGGAAACCCTTCGCCATCCACAATATGCTTAAATTCCGGCCCCAATCGCTGCCCCCAGGACACATCCTTCTGCGTCTCTTCATAGACCGAAATCCCCTCCGACAACCAGCGCGGCATGCGATTTCGAGTCTTTTGCAGCGTAATCACATGCACAAACTCGTGCCACAACACCTGTTGCCAGTTCATCGTGCCGGGTGGTCGCGCCCGGGGAGAATCCATCGTAACCAACCGCCCAAAACAAATACCCAAATGTCCTGCATTGCCCGGCAGCCCCACCGACCGCACCATAAACACATCGTGATCGTCAAACACCTGCACCACCACGGGCGTGTGCAACTCAATATTGTATTTCCTCTGATAGTACAAAGCCGCTTCATTGAGCAGCTTCAACAAGCCATCAGACATCACCTCGGCTTCTTGCCTGGGCAATTGCAACTTGAAAATACCGCGCGATATCGTCACAAAACCATCAATCGCATCGGCGGCTTCGAGCAAATTATACGCCCGCACGCTATATGGATCGGCAGCAAAAACCCGCTCCAACTCGCTCCGCGCCTCGGCATCTTTGCCCAACCGCAACAAATCATACGCCAACAGCAACCGCGCCTCGACATCTTTTGCATCAATCTCCAACGCACGCGCTTGAAAAGCACGCCCTTCTTCAAACCGGTATTGCCGAGACGCAATGCGCCCGGGAATGCGAAAAGCACCTGAAAAATACCCATTAAAAGCCAATGCCCGTTCCTGTATCTCTTGCATCGCCTCCGAATCGTCCAACAAAAAAAATGCCGCCGCCTTTAACCCCAGTGCTTTCAAGTGGTTTGGATTAACAAACAGCATAGAATCCAGCACCTCAAGCGCATCACGTGGTGCATTGCGATCCAGCAATTGCTCGACTTGCAACCTCTGGACCTCTAAATGATTCGGATTGAGGGCGAGAAGCTGCGCCATCACTTCCAAAACCCGATCATCGCCCGCGCGATAATAACACCACATCAACCCCGCCAAAGCCTCCTGATTTTCAGGATCCAACGCGAGCGCTGCCCCGTATTTCTCTACCGCCACATCAAAAGCGCGTTTATCCAGCGCCAGATTGCCCGCCGCAACCAGTACAGACGCGCTATTGGGAAAAACCTCAGCCATCAAATTGTAAAACCGCAACAGCGATTTTGGATCTTCACCCTGCAACTCGCGCAGACGCGCAATCGCGATCAAATCATCGACATCATGGCGGTATTCCGACAACAAGCGCACCTGATTCTCGGCCTTCATCAATGCCAGGCCATAATCGCCCATCCGACCGCACAGGCGATACAACTCGGCCAGGCGCACGGTTGCATCGAGCGCACTTCCAATCCCTTCCAGTTGCTCAATCGCTTCGTCAACGCGCCCCGTCAACGCCAGCAACTCGGCATAATCCCGCCGCGTTGACCACGGGTGATAAGACGCGCGCTCGAGCACTTTCACCGCCTCGGCATAATCGCCCCGCGCCCACAACGTGCGATAATCCGTCTCCTGAGCAAAAACGCTTTCCGCGCTAAGGAGGATTACAAAGATCAAATATGTAATTTGAAAACGCATAAGAACGCTACACTTTGCATTTTAAGATTTGCATATAAATTTCGACCTTGATACACTCAGGTTTGTTCCCTTCACACTTCTCCCTTCACACTTCTTCTCACCTATTATACGGAAAATGCCCCCCACGCACATTGCGCCACACCGCATCGCAAGCCTCTAACACATCCTCATCCAGACGCCCATCTGCAGCCTGAATATTGTGCGTCAGGTGTTCCAACTTGCTCGCACCCAAAATCATCGAATCGACAATCGGCTGAGACATCAACCATTGCAAAGACAACTCAATCATCGTCTTGCCAGCAGAATGTGCAATCTGCTTCAATTCATCGAGCGCATCAAAATTGCGATCATACCAGAACCTGCCGTAATAATCCCGATTCAAATCAAAGCGCGTACCCATTGCGGGTTCGGTATCTCGCGTGTGTTTGCCCGTCAGCATACCCGCTGCAAGCGGATTATATACCGCCATTCCAATATTCATTTCACGACTAAACGCAACGCACTCCTCATCGATACTCCGCGTAATCAAATTATAGGGCACCTGCAACACCACGGGCGATGCCCAATTGTTCACATCGCATTTCCAAAGCGCTTTCATCACCTGCCACGAAGCGAAATTCGACATCCCCACATATATGATCTTCCCCTGTTGTACCAACGTGTCAAACGCCGCCATCGTCTCTTCAAGAGGCGTATTCCAATCGGGCTTGTGCAAATAGAGAATATCCAGACAGTCGGTCTGCAACCGCTTCAAACACGCTTCCACACCCCGAATCACGTGCCAGCGGTGCAACCCCTGATCCTTAATCTCGTCCTGCCCGACAAAATTGGCGATCTTGCTCGCCAAAATCACCCGGTCGCGTTTGCCCTTGAGTGCCTTACCCACAATTTCTTCGGACACGCCATTCACATAAGTATCTGCCGTATCGATAAAATTCACACCCGCATCCAGAGCCGTATCCACCATGCGAATAGACGTAGCCTCATCGGCTTGATCGCCAAATGTCATAGCGCCCAAACATATCCGCGACACGCGAATACCCGTCCCTCTCAAAATGCTATACTCCATCTCTCCTCCTAACGGTTGCTTGTGCAATCTTTTTCCTTATCTTTACTTATCGCTATAACATAACACTGTCTCGTGACTTCGCAATATACTATGATCTGGGTCTTCATCTTTATTTTTATCGCATTTTGGGTCTATATGGGCATTGAACTCTACCTGTATTTTCGCAGACCCAAAAATACCGACAACTGGGATGAAATGTCCGAATGGGCGTGGCGGCGCACAGTGCGCAAAGCCATTGATGAAATGTTGAAAGAGAAACGGTAGTCAGCAGGTTTTATGAACACATTCCAAAAAACCGCCATCACCACCCTCGTTGCGATCCTCTTGCTCATCGGCGTCGGTAGTCTCGTGCGCGTTTCAGGCGCGGGCCTGGGATGTCCCGACTGGCCCCGGTGCTGGGGCTGCTGGTTCCCGCCCGCGAGTATTGACGACATCGACCGGGCCTCTCTCGCAGAACG
>JAPPAB010000039.1 GCA_026705765.1 Gemmatimonadota bacterium | reverse complement strand
CACAGGTGGGGACGTCCGCCTATGCAGGAGGCCGCGTAAGACTGGGCTTGTATAGACAGCAACGGCTGATGATCGCACAATCCCTGCTGAACCTGCGGTTCTGCTTTTAGTATCCCACAGGCTTCAGCCGTGGGAGTACGTCAAGTTTGAAGGCTTTTCTATTTAACGAATACGGATGCACTTCGGGCCTGAGACAGGAGAAATACCATATGCAAATTTCCAACTTAAGGAGTTCCTACGAAAAAGTAGGAGAGCTCGTATTCTTCGGGCGAATGCTGGACAAAATTCGGCTTCACGCTCAAGGCGAGCTTCCAAAGGACTACAATCGTGGGTTTGGACTTGATGGTCGATGCCTTCGCTTTCTTCAAATAGACTACGACGCATTAGTTCGAAGGGTGCTTCTTGGTGGAACTGATGAGGAGATACTGGAATGGTGTTTTGAGAATGGAATACGCCCCAATAATGAAGAAATTCAAATCTGGAATCAATTCATGGAAAAGCGCGGCTGGCGCGACGATTCCACTCCTGAGCTTAAAAAAATGAAAGCGGCGCGTGGATTTTCGGATCGGGATGACATATTGACCTTTTTTGATTTTCATGATGCCGATGAAGAGCGATCATAATATCGGGATAAAACTCGCTGAAGAGCACGACAATGACCGCCAGTTGTATATGGACAGAAAAATTTTGAATCCGTTTAAAAAAACATTGTTTTGACTATAGACAGAGGTTTAATTTTTAATGAAGAAGATTCTATTTGGAACGTCCAATAAAGAAAAGATTCGCCATGTTAGACATATTTTATCGCCGTTTTCAATTGAAATTCTGGACCCTATCCAATTGGGACTAAAATTAAATGTAACTGAAGACGGTGATACCCCTGAAAAGAATGCTATCAAAAAGGCAATAGCTTATTATCAAGCATCGAGCCTCCCATCTTTTGCGATTGATTCTGGGCTGGAGATTAATGGATTGTCAAATGAGGAGCAACCTGACGTTTTTGTCCGGCGAATTTGTTCCCAAGAGCAAAAGGCCACAGATCAGCAAATTATTGACCATTATGTAAAAAAAATACGTTCTGTTGGTGGCTCAACTTTTGGCACATGGCACAATAGTATTGCTCTGGTTCACAGTGAGGCTGCACCCCTTCTTCACAGTTGGCAAATAGAAGTGCTATTTACTTCAAACCAAAGCCAAAAAACTATTCCTGGTGCGCCTCTCAATTCGATAATGTACGATCTCGATAGTAGATGTTATTTTTCAGACCTGGCTTATATGGATAGGCCGGATTCCATGGCTATTATGAGTTTTTTTGATCGCAATCTGGATGAGTGGTAAAATTGTCACACCTGCGTCGGCAAGAGCAGCCGTTAGGCGCAAGAGCAACTTATTTTCAAAAAGAAAAACATCATGCCCTGGTGGCATCAACCATAGCAGAGACCTGATCTAATGGATGCTATTCTTTTAGAATATTTAAATTCTTCAGCCAATAAACCCCTCGTTAGATTCTGTTCGCAGTGTGGTAGTAACTTAATAGAGGCTGAAATCGATGGCAGAATACGATTAACGTGCACTTCTGACGAATGCAATTACGTGTTCTGGGACCCCCCAACACCTGTTGTTGCCGCCATTGTAGAATACGAGGGTAAGGTCGTTCTGGCAAGAAATAAGAAATGGCCTGAAGGGATGTTTGGCCTGATCACTGGATTTCTGGAAAAGAGGGAAACCCCGGAATCCTGTATATTGCGCGAAGTAAAGGAAGAACTGAGTCTGGAAGGCGAGATCGTGAGCTTCATTGGACATTACTCATTCTTTGAAATGAACCAAGTGATCCTCGCATTTCATGTTCGTTCACGAGGGAAGTTGCACGTTGGCGAAGAGCTTGCTGAGATAAAGCTTGTTACCCCAAAGGAATTACGACCCTGGTCATTCGGCGCGGGTATAGCAGTTCAAGATTGGCTTCAAGGGCAATCTTGATGGAAACGGAGAGATAATGGATACACAGCAAATCTCGATAAAGCCATTTGAGAGTGAGGATCAAGAAGCTGTCCAGAGCCTGATTTTAACTGGACTTGCCGAACACTGGGGAGAAATTGACCCAACCTTAAATCCAGATTTGAACGACATCGGTGCCTACTACAAGGATGCTACATTTCTGGTCGCCTGGTTTGATGGCAGGATTGTTGGCTCGGGCGCGCTGAATCCGAAGTCAGACCAGGTAGCAGAGATAGTCCGGATGTCCGTGTCACAGGAGTTTCGGAGACGAGGAATCGGCAGGCAAATACTGGAACGGCTCTGCCAGGAGGCTAAAGCGTTGGGATTTCAACGCATTGTCCTGGAAACGACTTCTACCTGGTCTGAGGTTATCGAATTCTACAAACGGTTCGGTTTTCGTATCACTCATCGTCAAGATGGTCACTTTGGCGGCGAGGTTCACTTTGCCCTTGACCTGTGTAAAGCAGAAGTGAAAAACAAAAAAGACGAAATCCAGCACTGATCTCCCCTTACTGTTTCTTATGAGATCCAAACCTGCCACATGCATATAACAGGTCCACTTGCGCTTTTGTTACTGGCCATACACTGCCCAGATTGAGGAAAACAATATGACAGATGCCGAATCTGAGAAACAGCGTGATACCGATATTGCACTCGAACCGGCGACGGTCATTGTCAATCCGTGGAAACAGCATGTGCCGCCGACCACACGACAGGGCGTGCCAGGTATCGAACGCACCGCAAAGGGACGGTTGTGGGTAGTTTACGGGCGGGATGTCGAAAGCCCGCGAAACTACCAGATCTTGATTCGTAGTGATGACGATGGACACACCTGGTCAGATCCAAAAGTCATGGTATTGCCCTGCAGGGACGTTCGGGCTATGTCCGCTTCCATCTGGACTGACCCACAAGATCGGATGTGGGTTTTCTGGGGACAGAGTTTTGGTCAACAAGATGGCCGTTACGGCATATGGACTATTGTCACCAGCAATCCAGATGCTGAGAACCCAACATGGTCGAAACCGCGTCGATTGGGTAATGGCATCATGCTGAACAAACCAACGGTACTATCGGATGGCGATTGGCTCTTTACCTCGTCTGTATGGAAGACTGACAACAGCATCAAGGTCTATGCCTCGCGCGATCAGGGCAAGACCTTCGAGCTTCGTGGTACTGCCAATATTGTTAACGCGGAATTGCGGGGACCTGATGAACCGATGATTGTTGAGCGAAAAGATGGCTCACTCTGGATGCTGGTGCGAGTCCGTGGCATCGGCCAGACAGTTTCTCACGATCTTGGAAAGAGTTGGACGCCCGTTGAACGTCTTAAAATACCACATCCAACCACCCGATTTTTTGTGCGTCGTTTGAAATCTGGCGCATTGTTATTGGTCAAACATGGATCCATGAACGAAAAGACGAGACGCGAGAAACTGGTGGCGTTTGTATCCTACGATGAAGGCCAGACGTGGCAGGGCGGACTCATGCTGGATGAACGGGAGAAGGTCACCTATCCCGATGGCGTGCAGGCAGACGATGGAACAATCTACATCATTTACGATTACAATCGCACGCCAAACGGAGCAGTTTTCATGGCAAAGTTCAGGGAGGCGGACATTCGCGCTGGCAAGATCGTAACAGAGAATGCCCGACTGCGCGGGGAGGTCGCACGGCTGTCGGCTGAGAACGATATGGTGAGGGATGTATGAAAAACGTCATTAACTATTTAGCCCCGAAACGACTCATGCTCCCTTTAATTATTTTCTTTTCCCTGTTGATTGCCAATATCAATGTGCTTTACGCCAGCGATATTTATCAATGCGCTACAAGCAAGGATGTTTACGATGCATTGGATACCGTCAAGCCAGGTGATACGATTATGCTTCAGGGCGGCAAAGTGTATGAAATCGATAAGAGTTTTAAGCTACATGCAAATGGGTCCGATAAAAACAGAATCACCCTTACATCAAAAGACAGCACGGGCCAGGGTCGATATGCTGTAATTTCCACGGTTGGTCAAAAAAAGGAAGAGGATTTGGTAGCAATCAAACTCAGTGGCTCGTTCTGGAACATTTCCCGCATAGAAATAACCGGGAAGAAAGTGTCTCTGAACAAGGGGTATTGGAACACGCATGGTTTTCGTATCGGTTTATATTTATTGGGATCGGGCTCACACCATAATATTATTGAAGATGTGCATATACATCATACACATAACACTGCTGTAGCTATCAGGAATGAAAGTCACCATAACACCTTTAGAAGAATGAAAATCCATCATATTGGAGAATGGCTGGACAAAGATTATAACGCCCATGAAGGAGAAGGCTTTTATATTGGTTCATCAAAGGGGCTTGAAGAAAGAGGAAAAATGGCAAGAGCCCATAATATCATCATTGAGGAAAGCATATTGGGACCGGGATTACTGGGGCAATATATCGATATCAAATACGCGGCCTCATTTGTAACTGTCCGGAATAATATTCTATACTGTTATGAAAAATCCTACAATGAAGAGATTGTCAAACTGGCGGGATTTGCCAACATCATAAAGGATAATAAATTCATCGGATCTAATAAGAACCTGACTCGATATATTCAGATTTTTAATAAAAAAACGGACGATCCAGTAAGGGTGGACTATCTTGATCAGAAAAATATCCCTGCTCCAACAGGGAGGGATAACACTGTTGTGAACAATGTTTTTTACACCAACGATCCAAAGATATTAGTTGTTGAAATTGATGTGGCTCCAATAGATCGTTCATCAGTTATTGTTGAGAATAATAAAATCGAACCATTTGATGATACGCTATCTGCCAAGAATTCTCTGCAACACTTATTTCCCACCCAAAAATAAGATAACAAAAAACAACACGGACGCTTAACCCTGTGTCCGTGCTTCAGTCGCTGCACTCCTTCTGCCATTCGACAACCTACCCTATAGAGGAGGGGGAATGACATCTGATCTGCACAGGATGTATGCCATTGGCTTGATGGCGTTCATCATCTTCCTGAGTACTCTCGTCAGCCTTCCCGTATTGCCGAGACTCAGCACGGAACTCGGGGCTGAAACGTACCAGATACCCATAGTCGTGTCGGCCGCCCTTGCCACAGTGGTAGTCGCCCAATTCTTTGCAGGTGCCCTTGCGGATCGCTTCTCACGGAAACGTCTCATTCTGATAGGCACGGCCCTCGGTTCAGTTTCATCTCTTTTGTGTCTGATTGCGAGCGACTGGGTCCATTTGGTAATTCTTCGAGTCCTCGGTGGTGTCGCTGATGCCATCTCGATGCCCGCTCTCCTGGCAATCACTTCAACGCTTGGTAAGGATGCTCCAGGGCGGTTCTTCGGGATCCTCAGAAGCAGTCAAGGACTGTCCTTCGTGGTTGGCCCCGCCATAGGAGCAGCGCTTTCGTTGGCTTCGCTTCGGGCTCCATTCCTTGTGGATGGGCTTCTCTCACTCGTGGCCTTCTGTGCTGCTTTCTATCTGATCAAGGGTGGAGAACGGGCTTCATCGGAGCACAATCTGGGCGTTTTTCGCAGCCTTGGTGCAACCTTTGGGAACAGTCGCGTATTTGTCTATCTTTTGATGGGATTCGCGGGTCTGTTTGCCTTCGGGATTTTCGGAGTGTTTGTGCCGACAAAGGGCGAGGTGTTGGGATTCGACGCCTGGGAGATCGGGCTAATTCTGGCAACCGGTTCATTTGCATTCAGTGTATCCTCATACTTCACCGGAGCAATCTCTGAGAAAGTGGGACGAAAAATCTATGTTCTCGCGTCTCTCGGACTCCTGGTTCTATCGGGAGTGGGACTGGTCTATGCCGACAGTCTATCCCTGCTGATAGGGTTCTACGTTCTCTTTTGTCTTACAAATGCAGTGCCATACTTATTATCATTCGTGTACGCTTCGGAGGCGTTTGACACGTCATATATAGGAGCCGCCATGGGGGCATTTGATTCCCTCATGGATCTCTCTTTGTTAATTGCGCCGCTGCTTGGAGTCGCAGCACTCGGGATGACAGGTGAAATGGCCTATCCATTATTGCTGGCAGTCCTTCCAGCATTCCTTGCACTCTTTGTGATCTCTGCGTTTTTGCGGGAATCGCACGCTCCAAAACAGATGTAAAAGGCGTCGAGCCGCCACTACTTCTAACAGGTCCAAAGGAAACAGTCATGATACTTTCACAAGCGCTATTCAGAGCAGCAACGCTCTTCTTGTTTTGTACAGTCGCGTTTAGTCATTCGTTTGCTCAGATTGACAAGAAAGACGAAACCAAAATCATCGGGAACAAAGAATTTGTCCACCTGGAAGAGGTAGGCGGCATCTGGACCATGATTAACGGTGATGGCGAACCCTTTATTCCTCTTGGAATGAATCACGTGGGACCCCTGCACAGATTTGCCAGTTACAACAAAGAACACTGGATCGAGAAAATCGGCGGCGGGATCATGAAGGGAAAAAGAGTCGATTTTAAGTCCGAAGGAGCCAGGACCTGGCTGGAGATTATAGCTAAGGATCACAAAGATTACGGTTTCAATACCCTATCCTTTCATCATCCACACGTAATGCCCACAGATTATTGCAACGAATTGAAGTTGTATTATTTTGGCAAGCTGAGAATGAGCCATGTTCACCCCAAGCGGGTCAAACAGTGGTCAGCCGACAAGCGCTTCCCCGACGTATTTGATCCTGCCTGGAAACAAAAACTCGACCATTTTGTCAAAGCTTACACTTCAAAGCACAGGGAATCAAAGTACCTGTTAGGATACAGTTACGAGGATCTACCCGCTTACACAATTTACAATTTGGGAAAGCCGATTAGAAGCTTTGAGCACCATCCCTGGATCATGGACATCCTGTCTCGTCCCGGCAAAACACCAGGCAAAAGTGTTTGGATTGATGTGTTACAGGGTCAGTATTCTTCAGCTGCTGAGGCTGGAAAAATGTACGGATTAGATGTGAATACGTGGGAGGATTTTTTCGAAATAAGCGAGTATGGGATGCCCAGGGATCCCAAAAGGGGATTTACCGATCAGGCACTCATGAATGCAAAAATCGTTGACGCTTATCTCAAGGCTCACCACGATGCCATCAGGAAATACGACCCCCATCATTTGATTTTTGGCGATAAAATACAAAATGCGAGGCCCCAACCCAATTGGGTGTGGGATATTGTGAAAAATTACGTAGATGTGGTGCTGATCCAGGATTACGATTTCTATACGCCGGCTCACGAACAAAAACTGCGGAGAATTTTTGAAAAGACTGGAAAGCCCATCATCAACGGCGACCACGCCTATGGATTCCTGCGCCCCCATATGGATAAGGTGAAAGGGGTGGAAGTCCCTACAATCGAGGATAAAGGCAAACAGTACGCCGTATATTTAAAGGGAATCATGAACCTGCCCTTTATGCTGGGCTGGCAGACATGTGGGTATATCGAAACCTGGGCCGGAACGCATGACGCTACGGGTAAGTCCCAGACCGGGTATTTCGATCCTATGGGAGAGCCTATTACCGAGGCACTCAAGTATGTCAAAGACGCCAATGAGCAGGCACTGGTATGGCATAAAAAGGCCGGGACTCTGGAAGGCGTCTATTCTTCGATGAGGCGGAAGCCCTTCAATAGATAGGGCGATCAAGACTTTTGGAGAACCTGAGAAATACAATACGATGAGAATGATTACATTGACGGTTATTTTCACAGCAATGCTGAGGACTTTGAGCGTGCAAGCTGATTACCGCACTGAGGAATCGAGAATACGCGCACTGGCAGAACTGACAAATGCGCCGGTTGTCCGCAATGAAAATGAGCAAATCGTCAGTATTGGTGCTGGTGAGTTGAAGACGATCTACTTTGATGCACTTATGTACGAGGGAAAACCAACCCGCGTCTATGCCTGGGTCGGTATCCCTGAGGGTGCATCGTCGAGCCACAAGGTCCCGGGAATCGTGTTAATCCATGGCGGTGGCGGAACCGCCTTTAAGGAGTGGGTTGAAAAGTGGAATGCCCGCGGATACGCGGCAATCAGTATCGCAGTGGAAGGGCAGACAGATGAACGGGAGCCAGGAAAACCCGGCGACACCAGGCGCAACAGGTGGAAAAAACATCCCTGGTCAGGACCAGTTCGCACAGGTATTTACGGTGACTCCGACAAACCGATTGAAGAACAGTGGATGTATCACGCCGTTGCCGATGCAATCCTGGCGAACTCACTACTTCGTTCCCTGTCGCAGGTAGATAGTACGAGCGTCGGCCTGATGGGTATCTCCTGGGGAGGCATCATTGCAAGCACTGTTATCGGTATCGACGACCGCTTTGCTTTTGCCATTCCCACTTACGGATGCGGAAACCTGTCCCAGGTGGCCAATCAATACGGCAGGGCGCTTGGAAATAATGACCTTTACAAGAAGGTATGGGATCCTGTTCTACGCTTAAAAAAAGTGAAAATCCCGACCCTGTGGCTCTCCTGGCCGGGAGACCAGCACTTTCCACTGGACAAGCAAGCCTCCTGCTATCGCACTATATCCGGGCCATACATGGTATGTCTGATCCCCGGCATGAAACACGGACATCAGGCCGGCATGAAACCTCCGGATAGCTATGCCTTCGCAGACAGCGTTGTCAAAGAGGGCAAACCCTGGGCCGAGCAAATTTCGTCCAGGACTGAGAGCGGACAGTTCACAGTGATTTTTGAATCATCAAAGCCCTTGGATGAGGCCTTTCTGATATCAACGACTGATACCGGAATAACCGGCAAAAGGAAGTGGATCGAATCACCTGCAAAGCTGGAAAGGATAGGCGAACAGTGGGTGGTAACCGCCACGCAGCCAGAAGGGACAACCGCCTGCTTTATTAACATAAAGTCAGGTGATTTAACCCTCACCTCTGACTACACAGAAATAGAATAAACGACATTTCAGCGGTAAAACTCCGCCAGTGGATAAATGCGCAGCACCATCTCGCGCGGCTTCCTCGTCCTCCCTTTCCGTTCCCCCAGTGTCACCGCTTCACCGGCATCCTCATCCACTTCCACCCAGCTCCGGTGGTATGTCAGGTACACCTTATCGCCCGCAAACCACACATTGGGGTAGTCGAAAGTGGCGAAACCCTCCGGTAGCGTGCCCAATTCGGGCAACCCGATCACCGGCGTAATCGGCTCCTGCGGCACCACCCGCTCCACGTCCTCCATCCCCTCGCTCACCTCGATTGTCTTGAACCGCTCCCAACTCGCGCCACTATCCCTGGAAATCGCCGCCGATAGTCGTCCCCGCCGATAGCCCCGTTTGATCTCATCCCGCGACACCTGGTTCCACACACACAGCAAGTCGCCCGTGCTCGGAATTTGCCGTAGCCTCGGCGGCGAGTACGAACTCGCCAGATCGCTCGGCAAAATCGGCGTCCAGGTCTCTCCGCCGTCTTCGCTGATACTCTGCACCAGCCGCCCCACCGTAGATCGCGCCAGCAGCATCACTCGCCCATCCGCGTATTCCGCCACACTCGGTTCATCCACCGCCGTGATTCCTCCGCGCCCGTTGGGAATGCCCTCCGCGTCGAACCAGCCCATCAACTGCCCCTGGCACTGCTGCCACGTCTGTCCCTCGTCGTCCGAATAACTCACCGCAGCAATATCTACCTCCGGATAGTGATAATGTCCGCTCACCTGCAACCGCAGCCCCTTCCAGATCCCATAACTACTCACCCGCTCGTATTCCAAACCAGGGTGCCGTCTGTTGCTGTGACAGATCCGGCTGGGCATCAGCAACCGCCCGCTCGACAGCTGAATCATCGCATCGTGGTATGGTCCACCCAGCAGATCCATCGGCCACGCGCCCGCCCAGGTCTGGCCATCGTCTTCAGACACCGACAGATAAAAGGGATTCCAGTTGAACATCTCCGTCCCCCACCCTTCCTCCTCCTTGCCCCGGTGCGCCAGTGCCAGCTTGCCCGACTGTAGCTTTATACACGACAGGTTGGACGAACTTCCCATCGCTTCGCAGTTCAGCGGCCGCGACTCACCCCAGGTCTGTCCGCCGTCGGTCGAGATATGGCAGCGACTCCCCACAACCATCATCAGGGAGCCGTCGTCTAAGACCACCATCCCATTGCCTGTACCAGTACCGATGCCGGTCTGCTCCACCACCCCTTCCGGTGCTGGCTTGCGAAAACTCGGTTTAGCCGCCATCCGTCCGATCCTCCCTCAAAAAATGGATCCAGGTAGCAAAATATCTTCCAGGAGGCAAAATAGGAAGTGACCATGCCGAAGTCAAACGCAATTGGACAGAGCATCTATCGGAAGAGAGGCGGGTGCATCTCTGCTTGCAGGATCGCCCCACAATCATGTACTTTGACAACGTGATACATCGAGGAGAT
>JAPPAB010000038.1 GCA_026705765.1 Gemmatimonadota bacterium | reverse complement strand
ATGTATGATCTTTGACGCCAGGGCACACCTCGTGGCGCAGGGCAGCTACTCGGTGCCGTCCTTCACCGGAACGGCACCACAGACCATCGCTCACATGCTGCGTGCGTTTCCGGCCAACACGTTGAAACCCGGCGATGTCATCGCCACCAACGATCCATGGATGGGCACCGGTCACTTATTCGACATCAATGTCATGCGTCCGGTATTTCGTGGCGATCGCCTGACAGGGTTCACCATGAGTGTCACGCATCTGCCGGATATCGGCGGCAAAGGTATGGCGTCTGACTGCACAGAGGTGTACCACGAGGGCCTGCGCCTTCCCGTGTGCAAGCTAAGCGACGGTGGGCAGCTGAATGAACTCCTCCTCGATATCGTTCGCACCAACGTCCGCGTTCCGGAACAGACGGTTGGCGATTTGATGGCGAACGTCGCTTGTAACGAAGTCGGCGGGCGGGCCTTGCTGGAGTTCATGGACGAGTACGGTCTCGATGAGATCGAAACACTCTCCGACGCCATCAACGATCACGCCGAGGCCGCAATGTGCGAACGCATCGCCGAGATCCCTGACGGCTCTTATGCCAATGCCATTGTAATTGAGGGGCCGGGCCGGCCGGTTCAATTGGCCGCCAACGTCAGAGTAAACGGCAGTCATGTCGCCATAGATTTCACCGGCACTGAAGGCCCTGTGCGGGCCTCAATTAACGTGCCGTTCTGTTACACCCGCGCCCAGGCCAACTACGTGATCAAGTGTCTGACGATCCCCAATCTGCCGAACAATGCCGGCGCGGCACGGCCGATCGATATCTCGGCACCCGATCATTGCATCCTCAATGCGCAACCGCCGTGGGCGACCGGTGGGCGACATTCGGTGGGTCACTTCGTTGTCCCGCTCTTGATGGGTGCCATGGCGCCGGCCCTGCCGGACCGTGTCCAGGCCGACGCCGCAATGATGAATGTCTTCAGCGTCCAGGGACGTCACCGTGACGGCGAGGAAATCTCCTCACTCTTCTTTCTCGCCGGCGGGCTCGGTGCCATGCTGGGGCAGGATGGCCGCGCCGTCACACCGGCGCCGTCCAACATGACTGTGGTCCCCACGGAGGTCTGGGAAAACCGCACGTCCATCACCATCGAAAAGCGCGAAATCCTACCCGACACAGGCGGCGACGGGAAGTGGCGCGGCGGCGACGGCCAGGAAGTGGTCTTTCGTAATGACACCGGCCATCTCCTCGAGATCGCCCTAATGGGTCAGCGAACCGAATTTGCAGCCAAGGGGCTACAAGGCGGCGACGACGGGGCACTTCGCCGGTACGAAGTCAATGGTCAACCGGTCGACCCCAAATCGCGTGTCGAGCTGTCACCCGGTGATCGGATTTCGATGCGCGAGGCCGGCGGCGGCGGCTTTGGCTCAGCCGCCGAACGCAGGCGTTGACCTCTAAGGCGAAGAGCCAACAGCCCGGAAGTTGATTCTCTTGGAGGATATCCATGGGTGAAACCTGAATGTGATGGCCTACAGGTCGTGCAGATTGCGCAAGAGAGCCAGATTTTCTTCGACCAGGACGTCGTCGATGTTTTCAGCCAAAATGTACGCGCCGAAGGCTTTGGCCACCCAAACTTCGTACCCGCCGCGGTGTAGCGAATCCCGCGTGACGAAATAGCCATAGCTGCCACACGAAGTACTGGCGCAAAGCGTATATTGAAAGGGACTGTACTGGCGCAATCGAAGAACGATTTCTGCGAATGGCTCGCCGGGAAAAGGGACAAATGCAATCGGTCCGAGAGCAGTGATCACCTGCCGGTAAGTTGTGCCAGGTAACGGTTCGGTTTTGTGGGCATGGATAACGGCTTCCCAGTGTTTGTACTCGCACATGCCCTTCCCTGGCTCATCCTTTTCGGATTTAGTCAAGGCGAACTCCCGCTCGGCTTCTTCCAGTGGCGGCAGCGACCGGTAGGGCATCATGATGTCCCCGTTAATGATGGACAACGGCAGGTCCTGGAACGTCTTGATGGACCGGTACGCACGCATCGCATCCATTCCCGCTCGCGCTCCGACTTCCATGAGCGCCATTTCGCCGTCTCCGACGGCGCGGAGGCTATTAGTGCGGGGGGCGATGTCACCGACGGCACCGTTGACAAAGAAAACCGGAGCGCCCGTGAGGTGTTCCACCCGGTCGATCATGACACCTGGCCAATCGCGGGACACTGCCCTGTTGGCACTGGAGAAAACGGTTGGATGCGCGCCGTAGTGAATCAATGAGACAAGCGTCCCATCCTTCCCTTCAAATCGCAAAAGGGTCATCTCGGGATCATAAGGTCCCCAGGGATTGACACCCAGGGCAATCTCGTGGTTTTCAAGGACCTCTCGTCGGTTGACCCCCACGTCACTCTGCGTTGTGCCGATGCCTACAGTTACAGGTATGGGTGATTGAGCAGCTATGACGGCGGCTTCAATGCTTCTCTCGACGAGCCTATCGATATAGGGTTTGTCCTTTTCGCTCCATCCCCAGCAATCGATGGTGCAGGGTCCACTGTGAGTCTGGATAGCACAGACAGTGATATGATCCGAAGGGATGCCTGTTCGATCATAGATTCTCTGGCGAATGGACTCGACTTCGACATCATCTACAATGCACACATCAAGGCTCAAGATGACGGCTCTCACGCTATTTTGTTCCAGGTAGAGCGCATTCGCGTTGAGTCGGTCGCGTACGGATTCGGCCCTGCGGTCTGGATCCGGGTAGCCCAGCAGCAAGCATCCCAGATCTGGGGTAATATCCGTTCGTGCAAATCCGACCTGTAATCGAGTTTCCATGTGTTCTCTCCAATGAATGCTCAGACCGGGATCGTCGGCAGAAGCACGCCCGATGGGCGCTGCTTGTCCATATATACCGTGTTGCGTGCGGGTACCGTGTGTGTATGTCTCCCCATCGGTTCGCCCGTATTGGGATTCAGGTCCAGGCGGGGGAAATTGCTACTGGATATATCGATCCGAATCCGATGCCCGGCTTGAAACAAATTACTGGTTGGGGGCAGAGGAATCTGAACCCGATAGACTGCACCGGGTTCCATGAGTTCTTCCTGTTCCCAGCTATTTCGATACCGCGTGCGAATCACGGAATCCACGAGGTTCATTGCATATCCATCCGGATAGTCATCATTAGACGGCGCAAGGTCGATGAGCTTCGCGGTGAAATCGGTATCGGGAGCCGAGGAAGAAATCCACAATGTGACGATGGCGGATCCGGTTACTTCCAGATCCTCCTCCAGAGGAGAGGTCTGAAAGACCAGCACATCTGGCCGATCCGCCAGGAGTTGGTAAGGGGGATTTGCGCCGAATACGTCGGCAGATTCCCTTTGATGGGCAGGCCCGGGAATGACGATGTTGCGCAGTCGCGTGACCGGAGAGAGAAACCGGCTCCACATCTGATCCAGGTCGCCATCATCCTCGGGAAGTTCCATGATACCGCACAGACTGCCTCCAATCGTGGGTACCGGATTGGTGGGATCGTAGGTGAAGGACAGGGAAGGGCTTTCTTCATCAGGCTCATCCGCACTCAGCATGCCTTGCGAATGAAAGTGGTACTGAATGGAACGGGTACGGGCCAACGGCCACTCCCACTCACGACGCCATCTTCCTCCGTGATGGTATTTTCCCTCGTCTGTTTTGCGACCTGTTCCCCTGCCCATCACAAATATACTCACAGGTGGGCCGTCTTCCTTTCCCGAATCTCTTAGCCATGCGTCAAAAAACCGGCGTTGTTCTTCGAAGTAGCGGCTTACACCCCAAACGCTGTCAGATCCAAAATCTACATCTCCCGTGAAAGAAGAATCCCCTCTCATCCCCACGTGATTCCAGGGGCCCATCACCAGTCGCTGCGGCGAAGAGTTTTGTTTGGCCATTGCGGCAAAATAGCCCGTGACGGCTATCGCGTATGGGTCGTACCAGCCGCTTGAATAAGTGCCAGGAATATCCGCGTGGCGTTCGAAATTCCGCTCGAAATCGTTGTATTCCTGCTCCCAGAAACTATCGTACTCTCCCCGATGATAGTAGTCAAAAAGCGTTTTTTCGAGGTTGGGAACTGCAGATAGAGCAGTTTGACCGGGCTGAAACGGCATCGAAACGAGAAGCTCGCGAATCCCGCGGAGATCGTTCCAGACAGCGTCCTGCGCTTCAGGGTCATTCTGGATTTCCTGTGCGTCCTGAGCATGGAGGTAAAGCGCCCAGAACATGTGCATCTGCATGGCCCCGCCTTCTCGAGCCTGATGGTGATAGCTGTTAATAGGTGTTACGTCTGGCCAGATGGCGGTGAGATGTGGCGGACGGTGAAACGCCATTCGTGTCTGTACCAGAGCCGCGAAAGAACTGCCAACAGCCCCCACGCGTTTGTTTGACCAGGGCTGGGCAGCGATCCATTCTACCGTGTCATAGCCATCCAGACCATCGTTGATGTTGGCAACATGGAAGTACTGACCAAAACCTTCAGAAAGGTGTCGGCCTCGCAGGTCCTGGAGCACAGTCACATACCCGTGTGGCGTAAAGAAGTCTCCTATTTCCTCATATCGTGCATCGGATTTGTCATACGGGGTGCGACACAGAATTGTGGGAAAGGGCCCCGGCAGTGGATCTCCATCGCGTGCCGGACGGTAAATATCTGTGGCCAGACGAGTACCGTCCCGCATAGAGACCATGACGTTTTTCGACAGGACGATTCCGTATTCAGCTTCAGTATGAGGCATCCTTTGCTCCTCTGCCATTGGTGTATTCCAGAAGTCTCGCTCTGCTCTATACCCAGGTCAAAATCAGGTTCCCGTACGTATCTACGATTCCTCGGTACCCGGGGTGGATAACGGTCGTGGAATCAATTTCTTCAATGATCGCAGGTCCATCCAAAATATTCCCCGCGGCGAGGTTATAGCGGTCGTAAATCGGACAATCCACAAATCCATTGCGCTCGGAAAAGTAAACGGGCCGGCTGATTTTGAGAGCCGGAGCGTCTGAATTTGAATCGAGGCTACGGAGCCGGGGTTTTGCGATTCGGCCGATTGCTGAAAGGCGAAGATTGACAAATTCCGCAGGTTCTTCAGGAGCGCTGTATCCGTAGGCCCGGTCGTGTTCCCGATGAAAGTAGATCAGCAGGTCTTCAATCCCGGCTGGTGTGAATTCAGTTTCGGAAAGCGGCACGGTCAATTCATAGCTCTGGCCTACATAGCGCATATCTACCTGGCGGAGGAAATCCTTGTCCTTGTCCTGTACCCCCTCTTCCTCCAGTATCGCCCTCCCCTGTTGTTCCATATTGCGGAACGCTGTCGCCACCTTTTTGAGATCCAGCTTATCTACCCGGCATATAAATGTTGTCGAATAATCGTGCTTGAGATCTGTCACGAGCAGGCCCAGCGCCGAAGTGGTTCCTGGACTCATCGGAATCAGGGTAGTCGGTATCTCCATTTCTGCTGCCAGGCGGCAGGCATGTACCGGGCCTGCCCCGCCGAAGGCCACCAGCACGAATTCTCTCGGATCGTATCCCCGCTGAACAGAAACCAGCCGGAGGGCGTTGACCATGGCCGCGTTGGCGATTTCCACAATCCCGTGGGAGGCTTTTACGGGATCCAGTCCCAGCGGGTCGGCGCATTTTTGCTGAATCGCCATTCGAGCGGATTCCACGTCCAGTGCGATCTCACCGCCCAAAAAGTAATCCGGATTGAGGCGCCCCAGCACCAGGTTGGCATCGGTGATCGTGGGATCTTCGCCGCCCTTTCCGTAGCACACCGGACCGGGATCGGCTCCCGCGCTGTGTGGTCCCACCCGCAACACACCACCCGGATCTACCCAGGCGATTGACCCCCCACCGGCGCCGATTTCCACCAGATCGATGACGGGCGTGCGGATGGGATATCCCCCGCCTCTTGCTGCGCCCGCCTGAGCAATAGCCCCCACCTCGTAATCCTTAGTCACTTGAGGCCGCCCATCCTGTACGAGGCCCGCTTTGGCCGTTGTCCCACCCATGTCAAAAGAGATCACATTGGAATGACCCAGTGTATCGCCCAGATAGGTAGCCGCGATCACGCCAGCCGCGGGGCCTGATTCGACGAGAAAAACCGGTTTTTTAGCTGCCGCTCCAAAGGTCAGAACTCCTCCGCTGCTTTGCATGACCAAAAGTTGCGCCGTTAACCCTTCTTCTCGCAACCGGGCCTGGATGTTTTCCAGGTAGCGCGCAGCAACAGGCCGGATACAGGCGTTGATGACGGTGGTACTGGCCCGGAAATACTCCCGGAATTCCGGTGATACCTCCGAAGACAGCGACACCATCGCTTCGGGAAAGTCTCTCTTCAGAATCTCTCCAACTCGCTGCTCATGGACGGGATTGGTGTAGGCGTGAAGTAGGCAGACCGCGATCGATTCAACCCCCTCCCGGCACAGTTGGCTCGCCGCGACAGAGACGGCTTTTTCATCGAGAGACTCGAGAATATTTCCCCTCGCATCCAAACGCTCCGGCACACCGAAGCAGAGGTAGCGCGGTACCAGCGGCCGAGGCTTTTCAAACTGCAGGTCGTAAAGCGACGGACGGATCTGGCGCGCGATTTCAAGCAGATCGCGAAAGCCACCGGTGGTAATAAAACCCGTCCGAGCGGTTTTGCCTTCGATAATCGCATTGGTGACCACTGTGGTTCCGTGTACGATATAGCCCACTTCAGCCGGCTCAATTTCTGCTTCGCCCAGGATTCGACGGGTGGCTTCCATAAATCCGAGAGAAGGATCCCGCGGTGTGGACGACACCTTACCGACACGGATGTTTCCAGTTTCTTCATCGATGAGCGTTGCATCCGTGAATGTTCCACCAATGTCAATGCCCAGCCGGTACGCCATTTTTATGTTTCTCCAAAACCGGGTAGATGATCAGGTAATCTCACTCCGCAACCTCATTGTTTCTCCATCGTTCACACGCCAGACCTCCGTATCGATCTCCGCTCGGTAGATCTCCCTTGCTCGCTCCCGGCTGACCATACCATTTCGAACATCGCGCAACACGCGTTCGGGATCCCGCTCCGCGGGCAGACCGTAGCCGCCGCCACCGCAGGTACGATAGCTGACAATGTCCCCCGGTTGGAGTTGAACGGTAGTTTTCGAACCAAGTCGGACGGTTTCTCCATTCGATTTGAGGAAATAACTGGCTGTGCGACCAGGTTTGCCGCCGAATAGGCCCCTGGGCCCCATCCTATCCCGGTCAGCGAGGATGGTGAAGGAGGTTTCATAGTCGGGGAAGAGGTAATCACGCCGGAGGCCCAATCCGCCCCGGAATTTACCAGGACCTTCGGAATTTTCGACCAGTTCGTAGCGCGCAATGCGCACAGGGTAGTTAATTTCTGTTTCCTCGATGGGTGCGTTTTCGGTGTTCTGCCCATGAGTCTGAACGGCGTCCGGCCCATCGCTCGCGGCACGACCACCATAGCCACCGGCCAGGGTTTCCAAAAAACAGTAATACTCGCCTGTGCTGGCGATAATTCCGCCGAACCCCGCATGACATACCATGGCTTTGCTACCTGCTGGGATATGATCGGGAAATGCGGGGGCCAAAGCCCTTAGCATGACATCTGTCAGCCGCAATTGGGTCTCCCAGCCTCCGACAACTGGTGCGTGGGGTGAACAGTTGACGACCGTTCCCTCGGGCGCAACCATTTGAACCGCATTATAGAAACCCGCATTGACCGGCACATCCGGATCAATGAGGCACTTGAGAACATAGGCACAGGCGGAAAAAGTCATCGCCGCGGTTGAATTCACCGGAGCGCTACGCTGAACGTCAGAGCCGGTAAAATCGAAGCATATCTGGTCATTTTGAATACTGACTCGCGCGGCAAGGTGTACTGGCCGGTCCGTAAAACCGTCGTTATCCACCTGTCCATCCGCCGAAAAATCGCCATTCGGCAAATTTCCAATTTCCACGCGCGTGCGCCGTTCCGTGTAGGCAATCAATTCGCGAATGTAGAACGACACTGTGTCGCCGCCTATGCGATCGGCGAGAGCACATAAGCGGCGAACGCCTGTGTTATTGGCTGCGATTTGGGCACGCAGATCGCCTGCCATTTCGCGTTTCGAACGAATTTGCGCGAGGATGAGATCGAAGATATTGGGGACGAGTTCGCCCCGCTCAACGAGCTTGACCGGCGGAATGATGACGCCCTCCTGGAAGACTTCCCTGAAAGCACCGATGCTCGCGGGGGCCCCTCCACCTACATCCACATGGTGAGCCAGGTTGGCAACATACCCCAGGCAAGTGTTGTTGTGGTACACGGGTGAAATGAGGGTGATGTCATTCAGGTGTACGCCACCCAGGTAGGGATCGTTGGCCAGGATGGCGTCACCGGGACCCAGATTTTCAGCCCCGTATGCTTCCACCATCCGGGGTACAAGTAAGGACAGGGAGCCGAGGTGGACGGGCTGCGCGAAAGCCTGGGCGACGACCCGAACCCGGCTGTCAAAGAGGACACAGGAGAAGTCGGCTCGGGTTTTGATATTGGTGGAGTAAGCGCTGCGGCGCAGGGCAATCGCCATTTCTTCCGTGGCTTCGGACAGCGCATTGCGGATGACCTCAAATCGGATGGGATCAATCTGGTTGGCGTGTGGCATAGGCGCTCTTTCTGTATCAGTCCCAATGCTGGATGGAAGCGAGGGTGATCCAATATATGTGTTGGTGATGACATGCCCCATTCAATTCCGACGGAATACATCCGCTTTCGGAGAAAATGCCACGACATCATCCAGCGGAAAAATCGGTCGATTACAAATCGTATGTCCGAGGCTCTGCAAGTTCGCGCTCGTCGCCCCGGGGGCGTCAACATTGATCAACTTCGCGCACCAGTCGGCAAACATGCGGGGCTCGCAATGAGGCGACTTTACGACAACCAGGTCGAATTTCTTCGGATCCTGTCCATGAGCGTAAAACCACGATCGGTCAAACAGGCTGACTGGCCTTGTACCGACCACAAGAGCATAGTTGTCCGACTTGAGGACGGCGGTATTTCCCGAATTCCAGTGCCAGCCGAAGGTCTCGCTGCGAAAAACACCATCTGAAAGCAGGTGAACCCGGGCCTCTATTTCCAGAGGTTCGTACCTGACCCTGTCGAACGCGCCGCCTAAGGTAGTGCGGATGGTGGCGCCTATGCCCGCGCTGAAAGCTTTCTGGACGGCAGCGGGATCCACGATCGGTGCAAGGACCATCCCGGGATATTCCTGACGCATCAGTTCTC
>JAPPAB010000037.1 GCA_026705765.1 Gemmatimonadota bacterium | reverse complement strand
AGTGGGTCTCCTTTCTTACTACTCATAAGGTACCCACCGAAACGGGTCAAGTCCACATCCGGGCAAGGGCTTTGTGTCAACAAGCCTAAAGTCTCGCCATACCCCCAATGGTGGTGTCAACCACCGGGGGAATCATGTGGCAGGGACAAGCCCACAGGCTTTAGACGTGGGTGGTTGACTGTCTGTTACGATAGTCTGTTCGATGAGTTCTAGTTTCAATTCCCGGTTAGTCAGCCACTCCCAGCGACCAACATTTGCCGGATGGGGATGCGGATACACATCATCAGGATCAATCTCATCTAAAACAACATAGAGATAACCTGGCGTGGCGCCGTTATGCTTCAGCCTGAGCTTGTCAGATAGAGACACACCTTCGTCAGACAAAGAGACAAGAGAAGGGCGGTGAGAGAACGCCTTAGCCACATTTCTGTATTGTGTGATCGAACTACCGATACGAAGTTTCGTCAGCTTTTGCTGAGAGCCATGGTACCACGTAAGACTGTAGTCGCAATCTGGCATCAGTAACCCCAAACTTTTCAAAAAAGCAAGCTGTCCGCTAACTACGTTATTCACGCACCAGTTAAGTTATACCATCAATATACAGGCACTACGCGAAAGTGTGCAAATGCGTTTTCGGACGAGGAATTTGTGAATAGGCTCGGGGTAGGATCACGCTTTTGGCTTTCCGCATTGAGACATTTTGAAGAGATTAAATTTTGCATATAATTATCGTTATACGCAAAAACGCCATTGCAAGTCCCTGTTTTTTCAAGTAAATTGCAAATAGGCATTTATCATTATATTCAAAAAACGGAGAGGGTAATTCACCCGGTTCGACAGCGCATTTTAGGAAATACTCAGATGAATGCGAAAGAACAAAAAATAACAGAATCGCTTTTGGATGAGATCGCAAACAAAATTGTTGAACACTTTCATCCAGATCAGATTATCCTCTTTGGCTCTCAGGCTTATGGCGAGCCAAAGACCGATAGCGATTTAGATTTGCTCGTTATTATGGATACAGATTTGCGTCCAACAGCGCGAAGTGCCGCAATTGCTCGCATTTGTCGTCCAAAATACGTTGCAATGGATATTGTTGTGCGTACACCTGAAGAAATTCAAACCCATCTGCAAAACTTTGATCCCTTTCTCGAGGAAATATTCAAACTTGGACGCACCCTCTACAAATCCGCCGGGTGATATACAAGCGTGGGTCTATAAAGCAGAAGAAGACTATCGCACTGCTACGACAATGGTGTTGAATCTCGGAGATGCCTGATATCCTGCTCTATTGAACAAATTGGCGCATTGCGAACGTATCTGTTCTACCAGTCGTATCCACCTGAGCAAATTCCGCAGACAGTGTCTGCAGAATCAGAACCCAGACAGGAGGATTAACACTATGATGCTGAATACATCAACAGTAGAGATTGATGAAAGTGGTATATCCATAAGCAAAATAGACAATATTGTTACTGTCAGAGGATCATTACAGAACCACCACGCTGAAAAGGTTAAAGCCATATTTTCCATTGTCGTATTCTTAGCGGATGTGCGCATAGCCGATAAGGGTGACAGAAATTTTTCTTTTGGCAGAAACGACATTCTTCATGAATTTTATCTTTCAGAAGAACTTGATGCACAAGAGCACAAATCATTTGAATCTATCCCTTATGAAATTACTGAATCGGACGCCGACAACGCCATGCTTGCGTATTATACCACAATGCTTGCGGTCTCTGAGTTATGATTGGAACGAAGGATTTCGTCATGATACGAACGCAATGGTTGCTCTTGATCTATACTGCAATCTCTCTAAACAGTATATTTGCAGAAGAACACGCGAAGAACGCACCATCCTCCCTCATGTCCCGATTGGCAATTCCCGATTCCACTCAAATTCAGGTACTTGAAACAACCGATGGATCGACAAATATCGGACGCATTGTGGAGATTGGTACTGAAGAGATTGCATTTAGGACAGACCTGGGCATTATCCACATCCCCATTTCAAAAATCAAACACATTGAAACAGTGTCTGCCGACTTAATACGAAAGGGAGAATTCTGGTTCCCAAATCCCAATATAACACGCCTATTCTTTGCACCTACGGCGCGTATGCTAAAACAGGGCAAAGGTTATTTTGCTGATTATTATCTCTTTTTTCCGGGCTTTGCTTATGGGATCACAGATCGCTTTACTCTGGGAGGTGGACTCTCCATCTTTCCCACCGTGGATATAAATGATCAATTATTTTTTCTTGCACCAAAATTCGGATTAGTACAGCAAAAAACTTTCTCTTTTGCCGCAGGCGCACTTCTCGTGCGTATTCCCAATTATGAGGATGATGCCTCTCAAGATGACCCTGAAGTTGCGGGCATATTGTATGGTGTAACAACATTTGGGCAACCCGATGCCAGCCTGACTGCAGGGCTTGGTTATGGTTTTGTAGAGGGAGACCTCGCAGATCGCCCTATGGTAATGATCGGGGCAGAGAAGCGCTTGACGCGACGGACGGCATTTGTCACAGAAAACTGGATCTTTCCCGGTGTAGAAGACATCCTGGTCTCTTATGGAATACGGTTTTTTGGCAAACGATTAAGCGTAGATCTGGGACTGATCAATACAATAGGAGAAGGCACAATCTTTCCCGGCATTCCGTATATTGATTTTGTCGTCCAGTTTTGATTACGCACTTTTTGCCGTACCCCGTGACGTACAATCTTCACCTATCCGGTCTAATATACAGGCTGGGACGGCACGAGGGACGGCCCCTACGATGACATTGTGATCGTCCGCTGACCGCCGCCCCGCCTCATTTTCCAAAAAATAATTTTTTTGTATGGTACAGATTTTTTCTTGCACAAAAAAACAGAACGGGCTATATTGTCCAATCCCAAAAACAAAAGCCCTCTGCTTGTAGGAGACAACTACCTGAAATTACATATCTTTAGGTAAAAATAGATGGTCTATTCACACTGCCATTATCCCTCCAGGAGGCGGCGATTATGCCCTGGAGGCTAAAATTTTGCCAACCCCTGAGTGGGGTTTTTGGTGCCTATACCCTACGTGCCCGACATCGAGGTAGATTCGATGTCGGGTTTTTTGTTGCCCTCCGGGGACCACCCCAGACACCCATCGGTGCAGAACACAGTAGATGATGAAAAAAACAACATGACCTCACGACACAAGAGGAGTATAATGGCACCGAACGAAGAACAGACAATGGTACTCAAAGCGCGGATGGGTGACGGGATCGCATTTGGCAAACTGTACAAAGCAAACGTAGCCCGAATTTATGCAATTGTAGCCAGCCACACAAAAAACAAGGACGACATCGAAGACCTGGTTCAAATCGCATTTATAAAAGCATACCAGGGACTCCATCGCTTTCGCGGCGACGCGGCATTCTCAACCTGGCTGACCCGCATAGCCATGAACGTATGCCTCTCGCACTGCGAATCGCAATCCGTGCGGCGCAAATGGGCAACCTATTTTCACACGCCAGAAGGCATGCAAAAAATCGCCCCCTCCTGCACACAAAACCCGGAAACTGCCCTGCACACACGAGAAAGCCAACACCTCGTACGCAAAAGCATACAAACACTGCCACAACAATATCGCGAAGCCATGCGCCTGCGCTATATTGAGGATTACTCGTATGCCGAAATCGAAAAAGCAATGCAAGTACCCATAGGCACAGTAAAAACCTGGCTATATCGCGGAAGAGTCCTGCTTCGAAAAACCATTGAACAAGAAATGTAAATCGGAGAACACCATGACCGAATTCAGCACAAAACACCTGCCCCAAAAACCCGACGTCACCGCACCCGACGGATCCGACGTCCGCATACTCCTCGAACTCAAAAGCGGCGGCATGGCCCACTTTGAACTCGCCCCGGAAAAAACATCCATCGCCGTTGCCCACCGCACCGTCGAAGAAATTTGGTACATCATCAGCGGACAGGGCGAAATGTGGCGCAAACAGGGCAACCGCGAAGAAATCGCCACCCTCGCCCCCGGCGTAACCCTCACCATACCGCAAGGCACCCACTTCCAATTTCGCGCCCACAACAGCGAACCACTCTGCGCCATCGCCATCACCATGCCCCCGTGGCCGGGACCTGAGGAAGCCTATCGCGTACAGGGAAAATGGGAACCGAATACATAAAAAAGCCTGCACCATTCGCTGGTACAGGCTTTTGCAATACCTGTCTGTGTGATCTGGAATCATCTATCCCGCCACGGGCGGGCACGAGACCCGCCCCTACATCAAACTTCCTCATCCGGATCCTCAGCCGAAAGATCCTCTCCCCTGTGCAGTCGAAGTGCCAAATTCGCCGTCTGTCTCAACGCGCGCGCCGTTGGCGCATGCGCTGCCAGATACCGCGCCGCGCCCACCAGCGTAATCCGTGCGCGTTCCTCATCCAACTCCTCTGCCTGGCTAAACGCCGACTCCAGCATCTGGAACGAATGAAACTCGGCATCTTCTCGCAGCAACACATGGCCCAACCGCTCGCACAAAGCACCGCGCGGATGCCCCAGCGACAAATACCGATACGCAATCCGTCCCGCCTCATCCACCTGCGCCTGAGTATCCAGCAAATCCACAAAAGAATCCAGCAACTCATCCGCATCCTCTGACAACTGCTGGGTCGCGCGCTGATCCTGCGGCAAACGGGCTGCCGGCTTATTAAACCACCGATCAAAATACAACGCCATTGCACCGTGAAAAATCCCCCGCGCCAGATCCAGAGACGGCGCGCGCTTTGCACATTGATGCAGCGCATTGGCCGCCGAATGCGTATGCAACACCGCGATCCAATCGGCAAACTCATTCTTAACGTGAAACCGCGCAATCCGCAAAGCCGCTGCATAAGTCAGCGTCTGCGTCAACTGCGTCAGCGTCGCCCCCCCGGCAAATGCCGCCTTCAACCCATCCACAATCGCGTGCGGATCATCGCCTGACAAAACCGCCGTCAAAGCATCCGCATCATCCCACGTCTTCCCCTCGCCCTCGCGAACCAGATCCTCAAGCTCATCAAACGCATCGTGTAACAACGTCACCAGATCAACGGGACTGCGCCACCGATTGAGCTCTTCACTCCGCTGTGAACCCGAAAGCACACCCACCAGCGAAGGCAAAATCTCATCGGCCTTGTCCCATCCAATGCGCTCGAGCACCTCAAAACCCTTATTGATAAAATCCAGCACATGCCCGCCATCGCGATAAAAGTGATCCGTCGCTGCAGCCACCAGCATATCGCACATCTCCGAAGGCGTTGCCCCCATCTGAATCGCCGTCAACAACGCGCGTTCCGCACCATCGGCATTTCGCACCTCAATCAAATAGCGGAACCACGCCTTAATCCGCTCCAGCGTCAGATCCTCTGTCTCCAGAGGCGTAAAAACAATCCTCGGCGCTGCATTACTCGTCTCGCTCGCCACATGCAACAACCCCTGATACAGCGCCAGAACCTGATCCCCGGGCGACAGCTTTGGCACCACATTCGCCATACACGTCAAAATCGTCAACCCCGGACCCCATCCCTGGCGCCGCCTCAGCGCCCCATACCGCGCGCCAATCTCTGCAATCTCATCGCCATCGACCCGCTGACCCCGAAGCGCGATCACCGACTTGGCAATCACCAGATTGATATTCTGCTCCAAACTCTCGCTCAACCGCCGCTTCCAATGCCCCACCGGATCGGGATGCGTCGCATGCACATTCACATAAATCTCACCATCCTGCACATCCACCGGATAACTCCGAACATCATCGGCAAACGGATCAAACGTACACCCGCTAACCAGATCAAACCGCGCGTGATGCCAGTGGCAAATAATCAACCCATTGTGAATCGACCCCTCACTCAGCGGATACCCCATATGCGGGCACCGGTTATCCACCGCCCGGATCTCGCCATCCGACTTTGCCAGCGCAATCGCATGGCCCTCCACATTCACCGCCATAATCCCACCCTCGGGAATATCTTCCACACGCGCGCAGGGCACATAATCAAGTGTCGTCACAGCCATGGTATGCCTCCTTTTGATTGGAATGAACTAATCTCACCCCAAAAATACGCCATCTGAAATCCCAAAACACCGTCCCCAGGGACAAAAACAACCTGTCCTTTCGGACAGGTCATCCTACACCGGCGTCACACCCTTCTTCAAAATAACATTGCCATATTTTGCCGTCTCCCCAGTCATAACAACCGCAAAAGCATCTCTCGCCTGTTCGTAAAACGCAAAACGCTCAACGCGCGCGATAGGGGGTGTATCTGGCCATACCCTGTCAATAACAGCCCGGTAAGACGCCTCAACCGCGGGATCGAGCGCATCGCCCGGCACCGCATCCATCATAAAAACCGGACTATCCACATACGTATCCAGCACAAACAGCGGCAAAATCGCCTCGAGCAACGCCCCAACCCCCAGACCATCTGCCCGCAGCGTATTGGCATTCACCGAATGCCCGGGAAAATGCGCATCTGCCAGAACAATCTCATCTCCGTGTCCCATGCGATAAATCGTAGCCAACAACTCGGGACTGAACAATGGGGATATACCAACGAGCATAGTGAACTCCTGTTCCAATTACCGAAAATGCGCATCCGCCGCGTGGGCTGATCTAAGCCCCTTGCTCATCCGCATCAATTGCCTTTGTCTCTCCGTAAGCCCATCAAACCACGCAGGCGGAAAACCATCGTGGGGATCCACCTGGAACATACACATCCGTTTGCGATAATGACCGAACAGCGCATGGCGATTCGTCGTCCCCGTATTCGCGCCGCCCGCATGCCATATTTGACCGTTAATAACAATAACACTACCCGCAGATCCCTCGGGTTGTGCGATATGCTTGACAGACACGTCCTCTGGCGGAACAACCAACCCGCTCTTATGCGACCCCGGCACCACGCGCGTACCGCCATTTATCGGTGAAAAATCATCCAGCATCCAGATCGTATTCATCATAACTGGCGAACTGAAATTCAGCATCTCCAGCGGAATATCACTGTGCAAACCCTGGTCTGGATCGCCCGGGCGCACAATCCGGGCATTGAGACTACCCAGAATAAGCGACCTCTCGAGATAGTGCTCGAGCAACGGCAGAATCCGCGGATGATCAATAGTCTTGTGAAAAACGCGATCCAGCACCGGCAAATTGGCGACATGCCGAGCCGAACCCCGATGTCCGGACTCCGTACCAACCGCCTTTTCACAGCGCATAAGCACCTCGCGCATCTCACCTGCTTCATCAGTCGTCAAAACATCTTCAACAACCGTGAAGCCATACACATCGAGTTCAAACAAGTGTTGTTGATTATTCATATTGTCCTCCTACCAATTCGCATTCCCCTTATCCCAGGGATGCGCTTTGAGCACCTCTTCAACCATCTCCGTACCCCAACCCGGACCTGAGGGAATCGTCAAATACCCATTTTCAATACGTGGCACATTCGTCACCATCTCTTCGCGCCAGGGCACATCGTCAACATCGATCTCCATAATACGCACATTGGGCAAAACCGCGCACAGACTCGCACTAATACACGTCGAAAGATGGCTATAATAATTGTGCGGCGCAACATTGAGTTGATACGCCTCGGCCAAATCCCCCACCTTCTTCGACTGCGCAAACCCATTCCACGGCACATCGATCATAAACACATCCGCAGACCGCGCCTGGAAATAGGGAATAAACTCGCGCATATAAAACAAATTCTCACCCGTACAAATTTTAGTACGCGTCGCATCCTTAATCTGCCGAATCGCATCTGGCTCGTACATATCGATCTCCAACCACAGCAAATCAAATTGCTCCAGCACCTGGGCAATACGCATACACGACTCGGGTTTAAAATTAAAATTCAGATCCAGATTAATATCGACATCCGGACCCACAGCATCTCGAAACGTACCAATAAGCGTCTCAATATGCCGGAGAATCTGCCGCGAAACCACGCCATCCGTCGTCCCCGGTTCGCCGCCAAAACCCCCAAAATACACACTGGCCGGATCCCCCGGTACCACAATATTCGTCTTCAGCGCCGTATATCCCTTCTCCACAACCTCCCGCCCCAGCGCGGCAATATCATCCATCGTGCGAAGCGGTGGCGTATTGAGCAAATCGTAATGGCGAGCACGCGAAGTACCGCAATGCGACCAGTAAACCCGAACCTGCTCCCGCGTTGGACCCCCAAAAAGCTCCACAACAGAAACACCGAGCGCACGCGCCTTAATATCAATAAGCGCGAGTTCAACACCCGCAATCGCCTTCGCCGCAATACCCCCCGGACTCTGCCGCGTCCCCCGCAACATATCCCAAAAACGCATCTCATAAGCGCGCGGATCCTTACCGACGAGCAAAGGCGTCAAATCGCGCACCGTCCCCGTAACCCCATACGGACTGCGCCCATCGCTACACTCCCCCCAGCCGCTAATACCCTCATCGGTATCCACCCGAACAAAAATCCACGGGCGCCAACCCGCATCCACAATAAACGTCTCAATATTGGTAATCTTCATATAATAATTCCTTATAACGGCGGTTGTGTAACGCGATTAAACCCCATCGTATCTTCCCCGTGAATAACCGGAAGCCCGTGATCTTCGGAATCGTACCTGAGAACATGCACAATCGGAGGAATCGCGCGCACCGCCAGACCAATGCGACGCAAATCCGAGAAATTGGCTTTCGAATGATGCAACGTGCGCTCATTAAAAAGGATAAACTCGCCCGGCTGCATCTCCAGATCGACCAGTTGCTCCGGATCGTAATACCCCGCATCGGCCATCTCCTGAAACTGCACATCGGGCGTAGCTTTAACATGGGGAATAATTTTGCGATGTGATCCGGGAATAAGCTGCAAATTCCCATTCTCCTTAGTCGAAGCATCCACCGCAATCCACGCCGAAACAATAATCGGCGGCTCGAGCGGCCAATAATTGAAATCCTGATGCCAGGGAATCGCCTTCGTACCCTTGTACTTGATAAAAAAATTCGTGCGCCACAACAACAAATCCGCCCCGTACAGAGCCACCATCCGGTTGAGAATCTCGGGATGCGTTGACAAATCGTAAACCACCCGACTATCCAGATGCCGGTTGTGAATGCGATTCTTACCATTCGGCGGATCTGTCTCCAGCACCTCTTCAATCGCCGGACGAAGCTCCGCCATCTCCGCCTCAGAACACAGCGAATACGGACCCAGAAAGCCCCGCGTGCGAAAATGCAGCATTTCCTCTTCCGTCAGTACAGCAGGTGCTTCAGCTATAGCCATCGTAATTCTCCTTTTATCTTCTGCGAATCTATGAATCTATGATAGCAGTTGGGAGGTTGGGAGGGGTTCGTCTATTCGTTGATTCGTCTATTCGTTTTACACAATATCCCCAACCTCAATCCGATACATCTGCCGTCCATCGCCCATATGTGGCGAATCAATCACCACAAACTGCCCATCGGGACTAAAGCGCGGATGCAAATCACAGCGCCACTCGCCCGTATAAGGCTCCGGCGACGGGAAAACACCCAGATCGACGCGCTTACCAGTCGCAACGTGATAAAGATACGGAACTTGATTCCGATGCCCCTGTGACGGATAGGTATCATTGAGAATCCACTCATTGCCCGGCAAATACGTACAGTGACCATTAACCGTCATAACCCCATCACCAACCACCTCTGGCTCTGCCTCGGAAAGATCCCGATAGAGATAAAACTTATTCCCGTGTGACGGGTGATACGCCCACCCGAGAATCGTCTCTGCATCGCGCCAGATAAAATGCGACATCTTGCCGTAATCATCGACCACATGCAAATTTGACCCATCGGCACTTGCCGTCATCATCCGCGTATCAAAGCCACCCTCTCCAAATCGCCAACGGTGCAAAAAAATGAACCGCGACCCATCCGTATTAAACAGCAAATGATTAAAATAATGCCGCGCCCCGGAAATATCGCCATGCGGGTACGGAATCGCAGCAACCTCGGCAATCGCAACAACAAGCCTTGACTCACCCGTCTCCAGATCCACAGAATAAACACCCACATCATCGGGTGCGCGCACATCGCGATTGGGATCGGGAATCCCCGCATACCCATACCCGGGCCGCATGTGATTAATCCGACGAAAATCCGCACCAATAGCGGTCTTCCCATCGGGCGAAATCGTATAAATCGCCTGCGGAAGCGTCCGAACAGCCCCCGTTTTCACATTGTAAATCCGCGAAACAAATACATCCCCCTCGCGATCATTAAAAATAACCTCCGTATCCGAATTGGGAATCCACTGCAACATACACCCCTGTTGCCAGCACCAGGCCCGCGTGCGCCCGAACTCAGACCACGTATCCCCATCCTCCATATCAATAATACCCAGCCCGACCGTATCATCCGCAAAGGGCGACCGGTGTTCAAAATCCACTTCCATACCGAGCGCGTATCGGCCTGAAGGGTCTATTTGCCACTTGTCGTAATAACCAAACCAGTGGAACTCAGGTCCCCGAGTAATCGCGCGAATGGGGGGATAATCAGACATGTGATAATCCTTTATAATAATGGACAGCCCGCGGGCGACCACAGGGGGTCGCCCCTACAAACAAACCGTCATCGTAGGGGACGGCCCCTGTGCCGTCTCAGTCCCTAAATTATGTCCCCAAATACATTCTCGCAACCCTAAGAAACAGTGCTGAATTTAGCCTGTGGTAAAATAGTCGATAGACCATTGACTTTTTGCTGTGATAGCATATCTTGTTTATATGACTCCGCCCCCTCTCTCCAAAGAGAAACAGGAGATCTATGATGGCCGAAACATCCGAATCTCAAGCGACCACATCTGACGATAATACCCATTGGGGCATTGCGTATCTACGCGAAGACCTGCAAGACATGCGCCTGCAGATGCGCGAAGACAGCAAAGAGTTGCGCCTGCAGATGGTCGAAACAAATAATCGCATTGACCAGTTCAACCAGTCACTCGGACAGCGTATTGACGAGACGAATAATCGCATTGATGAAACGAATAAAATCCTTGAATCCCGTTTCATCTGGATCATTACCACCATGGTCGCAATAACGGGCATTCTCATCGCCGTGATCAAACTGTAAAACCTGCCCTTGTCCTCAAATAGCGATAACAGCCGTTTTCAGACCCGTGACGTAATCACCCTCTCCGGTGGGCATGCGGTACACGACACATACAGCGGATTCTTACCCCCCTTACTCCCCATCTTCATACAAACCCTCTCCCTATCCAAAACCGAAGCCAGCTTATTAATGGTCGTCAGGCAGGCACCCTCGGTATTTCAACCCATCATCGGACATCAGGCAGACCGCCTGAACTTGCGATCTCTCGTAATCCTGGGACCTGCAATAACGGGCATCGCCATGAGCCTGCTCGGCATAGCCCACGGTTATCTCGCCCTCGTCGTCCTATTATTAATCACGGGATTTAGCTCCGCGGCATTTCACGCCGTTGGACCCGCAATGGCCGGAACGCTCTCGGGATCCAACCTCGGTCGCGGAATGGGCATCTGGATGTTATGCGGTGAACTCGGCCGCACCCTGGGACCTATCTTAATCGTAAGCGTCATCGGCCTGTGGGGAATCGTCGGAATGACCTATCTGATACCCGCCGGTATATTGGCCTCGCTGATACTCTTATTGCGGATGAGAAGCGTCGGCAGCCGCGTCATATCAGCCTATAAAGCACTAACCTGGCAGGCCGCCTTAAAACGCATGGCACCGATCCTGGTGCCTCTATCGGGCATTGTATTTGTCCGAGCATTTATGATGGCCTCCCTGACCGCATTCCTCCCCACCTTTTTGACCGAAGAAGGCGCCAGCTTATGGCTATCGGGCGCATCTCTCTCCGTCCTGGAAGGCGCGGGCATTGGCGGTGCGCTAATCGGCGGATGGGTAAGCGACCGATGGGGCCGCAAACAGGTTCTCGGCTTCTCCATGATCGCAACCCCCCTCCTCCTATTTGTCTTTCTCGAAACCCAGGGCTGGGCATTATTTCCCATCTTAATCATCCTGGGCTTTGTCGCTCTCTCCACCGGTCCCGTAGTCATGGCAATGGTACAGGAAAGCTGCCCAGAAAACCGGGCATTTGCCAACGGGCTTTACATGGGCGCGGGATTCGTGCTTCGCGGTGTCGCCATGTTGCTCCTCGGCATCATGGCAGATGCTTACGGCCTGCGCCGGGCTTTTGAAATCAGCGCAATTTTGATGTTAATCGGCGTTGTGCTGGTATTTCGGATACCGGGTAGAAGTTCATAATTTACGTGGCAAACTCCCTCTCTCACCTCCCATCCCACCTTTCATAAGTGTTCATTTTCGGACACCACTGTATCAAAATCGGACACTTCCTAAACTGCCAATTTCAAGCAAATTCTCATAACTCCTTGTTATTTCATTATTTGAATCTTTTGGCACGATTATTGCAGTAAAATCGGGACAAAGAACACGCTACGTTACCAGATCAATTCTACAACTTCGGAACAGTGAGCCTGCAAGCTGTGAAAGCGGCAAAAATGAACCCCGTGGAGGCATTGCGATATGAATAAACGATTAGATATAGAAACCGATGTACAATTGATCCACATGATAAAAGCTGGCGACAAAAGCGCGTTTGGCAAACTCTACCATCTGCACCAGAATCGCGTGCGCGCCATTGTCGGGCGATATGTGAAGGACCGCGACGAAACCGAAGACCTGATGCAGGTGGTATTCATGAAAGTCTTTCAGAGCCTGCGCCATTTTCGCGGCGAATCGGCATTCACAACCTATCTAACGCGCATTGCCATCAACGTCGGGCGGTCACACCTACGATCCCGACTATCCCGAAAAAACGGCATGGAAACAGCAGCGCGACACATGCCCGAACCCATTACCCTGACAACGCCAGAAGATAGCGTCATAAAAAAAGAACGCCATCAACTCTTAACACAGGGCTTGCGCACATTGCCCAAAGAGCAACAACGCGCAATGTGGCTTCGCTACATAAAAGAACTATCCTACCGCGAAATCGTATGGGAAATGCAAGCACCCCTCGGCACCGTAAAAATCTGGCTCCACCGCGGGCGCCATCAGCTAAAACGCGCGCTGGAAAAACAAGAGGTCGGAGGCTGGGCGGGCTGACCGCGATCCATCAGGAGGTTTCTCATGATCAAAAATTACTTTGTTGTCGCGATTCGCAATCTAATGCGAAAGAAACTCTACACATTCATCAATGTGTTCGGCCTCGGCCTGGGGCTTGCCTGCTGTATCTTGATGGCTCTCTTTGTCAAACACGAATGGTCACGCGACCGGTTTCACGAGAATCACGACCAGATGTTTCGGTTGGTAGCGCAAAGGGTTCAATCAGACGGGGAGGCGATTCCATTTAATATCTGGGATACGGTATATCCGCTTTTGGTTGTCGATGAGTTGAAAGATGAAATTCCGAGTGTTGAACAAGCCTGTGCATTTATGCGGCACACGAGGAGTAAAATCACAAGGGGGGAAAAATCTTTTCGTTCAGACATGGGGTTTGTGAGTGGTAATTTCTTTGCGATGTTTACATTTCCTTTTTTGTCAGGTGATCCTAAAACAGCACTCGCTCAACCAGATGGGATAGTGATTACCGAAACAACAGCACGCAAGTTTTTTGGGAATGTAAAGGATTACAACACACTGATAGGGCAATCACTGAATATAAAAAATAAGTTGTTTATCGTAACCGGTGTTATGACAGATGTGCCTACAACATCAAGTCTTCAATTCGACGTGTTGGTTTTGATAAAAGCCGAAAAAGGCTTTGGACTTGCAAGACGTTACAACGATGCAAGTGCGTGGATCTTTGTGCAAATAGAGAAAACAAATGCTTCTCGCGTGCTTGAAGATCTCAATCACTGGACAAAAAAAGAAAAATTGCGGGAAGAGATATTCGACAACAAACCATTTAACTTTATTCTTCAGCCCTTAACGGATGTGTACTGGAACACAGACATTCCCAATCACTACGGACCGCAGGGCAATCCAACAGGGGTTTATATCTTGTGGGGACTTGCATGGCTGGTCTTGCTCATTGCGTGCAGCAACTTTATTACCCTATCGGTCGCAGAGTCCTCCGGGCGGGCAAAAGAAGTGGGCTTGCGCAAAGTGGTAGGTGCTAACCGCGGTCAGATTATTCAGCAGTTCTGGAGCGAAGCACTGGTATTGTGCTTCTTGGGCTTGTTCGTAGGCACTGCACTTGCCGAAATCCTGTTGCCCGTATTCAATGGATTTGTACATCAAAAATTGACCCTCGCGTATTTTGACGATTGGTGGGTATTGCTGCTCCTGCTCGGCGTTGTCGGGCTAATTGCCGGCAGTTATCCCGCTCTGGTCTTGTCGCGATTTCAACCTGTTTTAGCCATAAAAGGTGAAGCACGCCTTGGCGGACGCAACTTTTTGACGCGCACGTTAATCATTCTGCAATACGCGGCCTCCATAGCCCTCATCATTGGCACAGGTGTGATGCTTCAGCAACAGGATTATGTGCGGAACAAAAATCTGGGCTTTAACAAAGAGCAAGTCGCCATTGTGCAGACAAATTGGCGGACAGCTAAATCCTATAAGCAGGCCATTGTAAACGACTCACGCATTGCGGGCGTTACAATTACGGATCGCACACTCACAACAACAAGTGGTTATTCCTGGGCCAATTACCCATTGCCCGATGGCTCGATAGTTGAGATGAAGGTGATTGGCGTAGATGTCGATTATATCTCCACTTTGGAGATACCTCTTCTCGCTGGCCGAAATTTTTCGGAAGACCGTCCTTCAGACCTGAATAATGCCATATTGGTCAACGAAACCCTGGCAAAGCAGTTGGGCCTCGAAAACCCGGTGGGAAAAACGCTGGCAGGCTTTGGAAGGAATGGCGTTAACGATCCCGTTGTCATTGGTATCGTGCGCGATTTTCACATAAAGTCTTTGCACAACCAGATTGAGCCATTGGCATTGCTGATGGAAAAATACAACTATGGCCCATTTCTGCTAATTCGCATGCGCTCAGGTCCAATTTTTGAAACGATTGACATGCTCAAAAACACCTGGGAAAAAGTTGTACCCAATACGCCCTTTGAACTCTCGTTTTTGGATGAAAGCCTGAATCAACAGTATGCCAATGAAGTCTATTGGTTTCGCGTATTGAGCCATTCAGCGCTGGTGGCTATCTTGCTTTCGTGTTTGGGATTGTTCGGACTGGCGTCACTGGCGGTTGCGCGTCGGACAAAGGAGATTGGGATTCGGAAGGTGCTGGGGGCTTCTGTCCATCATGTGATGTGGTTGTTTTCCAGAGATTTTATCAAACTGCTACTGGTCGCCAATATCATTGCCTATCCTATTGCTTACTGGATGATGAATCAATGGCTGACCAATTTCGCATATCGTATTGAACTCGGCATAGGCGTTTTTGGCATCGCCGGGATACTGACCCTCTTCGTCGCGCTGTTAACAGTGAATTTTCAAACATTGAAAGCCGCGCGCCGCAATCCCGTGGATGCCCTGCGAGATGAATAAGCTATCAGGTTGCCTACCTTCGTTCAAAGCAATACATTCTTGACATTTGTTCGCGATGAAAACGATAACATGTTTATCGATCTGGCTTTCGCAAGCAATGCGCGATATATCATTACTCAAAATGTCGATGATTTTACAAAAGGAACGGAATTGATATTTGACCAGTTCGACATCATTACGCCAGCGCAATTTGCTCGATATTGGAGACAACGTTATGAATAAAAAGAATCACGTACTGACCATCCGCGTGCCGAAGGATCTCAAAGAGAGAATAGAAAAGACAGCCGAAAAACAGGGCGTGTCTATGAATCAGTTTGCGATTTATGCTTTTGCGCGCGAAATTGCCGAGCTTGAAACCACAGCCTTTTTTCAAAACCAATATGCTGGCAAAGACAAACGAGAAATTCTGGAGGCGTTTGACGCTGTTATGAGCAAACAAATCCCCAGTCAAACGCCACCAGACTGGGACCAATTGGATATATGAACGCGAACTTATTGGATCAAAAAAATTAGCTATTATCAGGCACATTGAACTAAAAACAATGTGCCTGTTTTTTGTATTAAGTGTTCATTTTCGGACACCACTGTATCAAAATCGGACACTTATTAAACTGAGTTCAGAGCACGAATTTTCATAACTACTTGTAAAACATAGAGAAGATCCCTTTGGCACAGTAATTGCTTGTTATTTTAATACGTTCACTTACCTGAATGATAAATGGCTGACCGCTGACTGTAAAATAACTGGACAGAACAGAGGATAAGACCATGATCAAAAATTATCTAACCGTTGCGATCCGCAATTTGATGCGGCACAAATTGTACACCTCCATCAATGTACTGGGCCTTGCCATCGGGCTGGCGTGTGGCATTTTGATCCTGTTGTACATTCAGCAGGAATTTGCAGTAAATCGCGCCCACACCCTGGGCGACCGCATTTACAAAGTGATTCGAGAAGAGCGCAGCACACAAACAACTTACAGCAGCGGCACATCAGGCGCACTCGGTCCCGTATTAAAAGAAACATTTCCCGAAGTAGAAACAACGGTGCGTATCTGGCGATGGACTGTATCTGTACAATACGGCGAGCGCAAGGATCGATATCTCCTTGCGCTGGTAGATGACAACTTTCTGGACGTATTCGATTTTCCCCTCATAAAAGGTGACTTAGAAACCGCGTTTCGCACACCCTACTCTGTGGTCATTACCGACGACATGGCGCAACACTTGTTTGGCGATATTGATCCGATGGGGCAAACACTTTCAATCGACAGTCGCAGTTTCCCAGGCGAGTACACAGTTACCGGCATCGTAAAAGCACCACACCTCTCATCTGGCTTTTATTTTCAAATACTCTCAACCACAATACCCTCCGTAGAAGAAACGCAAGAGGTGTGGACAATGTGGTGCCCCACGCAATCGTGGCGTCCGGTAAACACCTATGTGCTATTAAAAGTGGGACAAAACTCAGAAACCCTACAAGCGAAAATGCAGTCGTTGATCGTGCAGTATCTGGGGGATGAAGTCGCGGCTGAAAATAAGTCTCGTTGGCCTCATTATCCCCTTCAGCCATTGATCAAACAGCATATAGGGAATGACGTTGCCTCAAAAAACACCTATCATCTACAACCCCTGCACCGCGTGTACCTGTATGGCGAATCCGATTTTAACCCAACTGCCGACAGCCCCATGCAACACATTTACATGCTGACAGCTATTGGGCTGATCCTCGTGGTCATTGCCTGCGTGAACTTTACAAACCTGGCAACTGCACGCGCTGTCACCCGCAAGCGCGAAGTCGGCGTGCGAAAAGTCGTTGGCGCGCATCGTCCACAACTGATGGTCCAGTTTTTGAGCGAATCCCTGCTTTTAACCTGTTCCGCCCTGCTGATTGCCCTCGCACTGGTCGAGCTATGCCTGCCCTTATTCAACCAATTCGTACGCGGCAATCTACACCTCAACGCGGCTACAGTAATAATAGGTACACCGGCAGTACTGGCACTAACAGTGTTGGTCGGACTGCTGGCGGGATGGTATCCGGCGTTTTTCCTCTCATCCTTTCGCCCGGTAACAGCATTAAAAAGCAGTGCGTCTTCCTCCCCGGGTTCCACAGGACTGAAGAAAGGACTCGTGGTTTTTCAGTTTGGCATGTCCATCTTGCTGGTAATCTGCACCCTCGTGGTCTATCAGCAACTGAAATTTATAGAAACCAAAGACATGGGTTTTGCACGCGATCACATTGTGAGTTTACCCATTTTTGTCCCTGACTTTTCCGGAGAGCCAAACCCACAAAAACGCCTTTCAGCACGCCACCAAATGATCAAACAGGTCTTTCTCGAACACCCTAATATCCTCAGCGCATCGGCACTGCGATACGAAATCACGGGATACAGCGGACGACTGCGACTGGCCTGGCCCAATGGGGATCGCACAAAAGAACAGACATTTCGCATAAACGAAGTAGATGATTCATTCTTTGAAACATTTGACATTCCCGTACTTCGCGGTCGCGCCTTTTCAGCCGATGTTGCCAGCGATACCTCTCAGGCAATTATCTTAAACGAAACAGCCGTGCGCCTCCTCGGCTGGGAAGAAGATCCGATTGGCAAACAGATTGTGTTACCAGCGTATGACAACTTGTCCCTGACCGTAATTGGCGTCGTAAAAGACTACCACAATTTGACGCTGCGAGAAGAAATAGCCCCCATGGGGTTTTTGGCCCGCTGGAAGATGTTTTATTCGCTGGCCCTGCGCATCCGACCAGAAAACACCGCGCAAACCCTATCCTTCCTCGAAACCCAGTGGAAACGCTTTGTGCCAGATGCGCCCTTTGAATATCACTTCCTGGACGAACTCATAGATTGGATCTATTTCAACGAACAACTCACCGGCAAAATGCTCGGGGTATTTTCATTGCTCGCAATTTTCGTAGCCTGTTTGGGGCTATTCGGACTGGCCGCATTCATGGTTCAATCGCGCACCAAAGAAATTGGTGTGCGAAAAGTACTGGGCGCATCCACACCGCATCTGGTCATGCTGCTCTCCCGCGAATTTATGTTGCTCATCCTGCTCTCCAATCTCATCGCCTGGCCAATCGCCTATTACCTGATGCGCGACTGGCTCTCCGGATTTGCCTATCAGACAGACCTGAACGTCTTGCCATTTATCGCAAGTGCAATAATGGCACTGATCATCGCCTTTGGAACCGTGAGCATGCAAGCCATCCGGGCAGCGCGATCCAATCCCATTGATGCACTGCGATATGAGTGATCAGTTTCCATCCTGCAAAGGAGAAACCCATGTTCGGTGAAATATCTCTACTCAGCAGCTATCTGAAAACGGCGCTCCGCAACCTCGCCAGGCACCGCATCTACTCGGCCATCAACATCATCGGCATTGCCATCGGCCTCGCATTCTGCATCCTCACCTTTCTCTTTGTCCACAACGAATGGACCTACGACACCTTTCACAAAAACGCCGACCGTATCTACCGGGTTTCTGGTACGACACCAGAACCCCTCGGACCTGCAATAGCAGAAGCATTCCCAGACATGCAGACCGTTCGTTTCAGCAGTAGTGGGGGAAAAATTGGTACAGAAGACCGCGCTTTTCGAGCAACTTTGGGTTTTGTCGATCCCAACTTCCTCGACATTTTTTCTTTTCCAGTCATTCACGGAGATCCCGCTCAAGCACTCCAGGACAAGTATTCTGTAATCATAACAGAAAAAATCGCGCAGAAATATTTCAACAACGCCAACCCCGTCGGGGAACAGCTTCCCATTCAGTACTTCGGGAAAGAAATTCAAAACTACACCATCACGGGCATTGTAAAAAACGTGCCCAAAAACTCCACACTTCAATTTGACATACTACTGCCATTTGAACCAAATCCCATGATGCGTGCCCCAAGCCGATGGAATGTATATTACCTGGATACGTATATGATGCTCCCTCCAAATGTATCCCCAAATAGTGTCGAACAGCAATTTCCCAGATTGACCAAGATCTGGTGGGGCGACGAGAAAGAACTCAAACTCCTGCCGATCACCCAAATGCATTTTGCTCAAAACCTGGGGGTGCGTAACAGCAGTAATCCCGTTTATTCATACATCCTATCGGGCATTGCTATCCTCGTGCTATTTATCGCCTGTATCAACTTCATCACCCTGACCCTCGGACGTCAGGCAACGCGAGCGCGAGAAGTCGGCTTGCGAAAAGTCGTCGGCGCAGGACGCATGCAGATTGCAAAACAATTTATCGGCGAATCGCTCTTACTCATCACCATCGCGCTCATCGCTGGCATTGCCATCGCAGAACTCGCCTTGCCAACATTCAACACTCTGGCCGGAAAATCCCTATCCATGAGCGACGGCCTCAACACCACAACACTCGCCTTTCTCATTCTCCTCGTCAGCCTCGTCGGCATCACAGCAGGGGGTTATCCCGCTTTTATCTTATCCCGATTGCAGCCGACCCAAATCATAACAAGCCGATTGCAAATCAAAACGGGCAATCGTTTCGGCAAGATATTAGTCATCTTTCAGTTTGCCCTATCCATATTCTTCATCATCACCACCTTAATGATGGCCCAACAACTCACATTCTTGAGAACCAAACCCCTGGGGTATCAAACCGAACACGTTGTCGCTATTCAGACTCAGGCACTGCAAAGAGAAGGCAAAACCCTGCCAACCGTTTTTCGGGATGCCCTGCTATCACATCCCTCAGTCATAAGCACGACCTGGCTTGGTCATAGATTAAACAACAACATGAGCTCCCGGTCTGGTGTAACTTATGAAGGGAGTCCTACGCAATACGTTGAACGCATCTCGATTGATTACGATTTGTTCAAAACGCTCGACATGAAACTCGTTTCAGGTCGAGAATACGACAGAGACTTTCCAACCGATGCCAAAGAAGCAATCCTTGTCAACGAAGCACTCGTCCAAAAACTCGGTATAGAAGACCCTGTTGGCAAAACAATCGAACATGGACGAGACAAGACCATCATCGGTGTTGTCCGCGATTTCCACTTTCGCTCCCTGCATCACAAAATCGAACCCGCCATTCTGCCCCTCTCTACAAGTCATTGGTCCTTGTGGGTTCGCATTCACCCCGAAAACGTGCCGGGCACCATCGCTTTTACAAAAGAAAAATGGGCAGAAGTTGCCCCCAATCAGACATTCAGATTTTCATTTATCGATGAAGATCTGGACAAACAATATAAAAAAGAAGAACGCTGGAATCTCATGATCCAATACGCCACAGGATTCGCCATCTTCATCGCTGCACTCGGCGCATTCGGACTGGCTGCATTAGCTGTCGCACGACGCACCAAAGAAATCGGCATTCGCAAAGTATTGGGCGCATCCCAAACCCAGATTTTATCCCTGCTCTCAAGAGAATTTGTCCTCTACATCGCCCTATCAAGCCTCATCGCATTCCCTATCGCCTATTACGCGACCAATCAATGGTTACAAACCTTCGCCTACCGCACTGAATTGGGTATTGACGCATTCTTACTCGGCAGCATAGTCATGTTCCTCGTCGTACTCACAACCGTCACCTCTCAAACCCTCAAAGCCGCACGCGCAAACCCGGCGGATGCCCTGCGAGATGAATAGTGAATAATGAGAGGATCTTCTCATGATCAAAAATTATCTGACCGTTGCGATCCGCAATTTGATGCGACACAAATTGTACACATCTATCAATGTATTGGGACTTGCTATCGGATTGGCGTGTGGCATTCTGATCCTGTTGTACATCCAGCAGGAATTTGCAGTAAATCGTTCTCACACCCTGGGCGACCGCATTTACAAAGTAATTCGAGAACAACGCGGCAACACAAAAACAACTTATGGCATCGGTACATCAGGTACACTCGGTCCTGCGCTGGAAGAAACATTTCCCGAAGTAGAAACAACCGTGCGTATCTGGTGGGGGGGCGTATCTGCACAATACGGCGAGCGCAAGGGTCGATACTCCTTTGCACTGACAGATGACAACTTTCTGAATGTATTTGATTTTCCCCTCATAAAAGGTGACTTAGAAACCGCGTTTCGCACGCCCTACTCTGTGGTCATTACCGACGACATGGCGCAACACTTGTTTGGCGATACGGACCCAATGGGCAAAACATTTTCAATCGACGACAACAGTTTCCCTGGCGAGTACACAGTCACCGGCATTGTAAAGGAGCCTCATCACTCACCAGAACTTTATTTTCAAATACTCGCAACCACAATACCCCCTGTAGAAGAGACGCAACGGGCGTGGACAATGTGGCGGCCTTTGCTATCGTGGCGTCCGGTAAACACCTATGTGCTATTAAAAGCAGGACAAAACGCAGAAACTCTCCAGGCGAAAATGCAGTCGTTGATCAAACAGTATATGGGGGATGAAGTTGCAGCAAAAAACGCCTACCATCTACAGCCTCTGTACCGCGTGTACCTGTATGGCAAATCCGATTTTGACCCGGCTGCCGACAGCCCCATACAACAAATTTACATGCTGGCGGCCATCGGGCTGATCGTAGTGGTCATTGCATGCGTGAACTTTACAAATCTGGCAACTGCACGCGCTGTCACCCGCAATCGCGAAGTCGGCGTGCGAAAAGTGGTTGGCGCGCATCGCCCACAACTGATGGTCCAGTTTTTGAGCGAATCCCTGCTTTTAACCTCCGCCGCCCTGCTGATTGCCCTTGTACTGGTTGAGTTATTCCTACCCTTATTCAACCAATTTGTGTACAGCGATTTGCACCTCGATACAGCTACAATAATGACCTGTGCGCCAGCGGTACTGGCATTCACATTGTTGGTCGGACTGCTGGCGGGATGGTATCCGGCATTTTTCCTCTCATCCTTTCGCCCGATCACCGCGTTAAAAAGTAGCGCGTCTTCCTCCTCGGGTTCTGCGTGGTTGAAGAAAGGACTCGTGATTTTTCAATTTGGCATGTCCATCTTACTGGTGATCTGCACCCTGGTGGTTTATCAGCAACTGCTGTTTATAGACACCAAAGACATGGGTTTTGCGCGTGACCACATTGTGAGTTTACCCATCTTTGCTCACGACCGTGAGCATGAACTCGACCCACAAATGCGCCTTTCGGCACGCCACCAGATGGTCAAACAGGTCTTTCTCGAACATCCCAATATCCTCAGCGCGTCGGCACTGCGATACGACATCTCGGGATACGGCGGACGACCACGACTAATCTGGCCCGATAGAGACCGCACAAAAGAACGGACAATTCGCATGAACGAAGTCGATGATTCGTTCTTTGAAACATTTGACATTCCCGTGCTTCGCGGTCGCGCCTTTTCAGCCGCTGTTGCCAGCGATACCTCTCAGGCGATTATCTTGAATGAAACAGCCGTGCGCCTGCTCGGCTGGGAAGATGATCCGATTGGCAAACAGATCGAGTGGCAGGCATTGACAAATCCAACTCTGACCGTAATTGGCGTTGTAAAAGACTATCACAGCTTGACGCTGCGAGAAGAAATAGCCCCCATGGGATTTGTAGCCCGCTGGAAACTATTTTCTTCGCTGGCCTTGCGCATCCGACCGGAAAACACCGCGCAAACCCTGTCCTTTCTCGAAACCCAGTGGAAACGCTTTGTGCCAGAGGAACCTTTTGAATGTCACTTTTTAGATGAAATCATACGGTGGTACTATTTTGACGAACAACTCACCGGCAAAATGCTCGGAGTATTTTCACTGCTGGCAATTTTTGTAGCCTGTTTGGGACTGTTTGGACTCGCCGCATTCATGGTTCAATCGCGCACCAAAGAAATTGGCGTGCGGAAGGTCCTGGGCGCATCCACACCGCATCTGGTCATGCTACTCTCCCGCGAATTTATGTTGCTCATCCTGCTCGCCAACCTCATCGCCTGGCCAATTGCCTACTACCTGATGCGCGACTGGCTCTCTGGATTTGCCTATCAGACAGACCTGAATGCATTGCCATTTGTCGCAAGTGCGATAATGGCATTGATCATCGCCTTTGGCACCGTGAGCATGCAGGCCATTCGCGCAGCGCGATCCAATCCAATTGACGCCTTGAGATATGAATGAAATGGAGGCTGGAGACTGGGTAAACTGACTACTGCGAAGGAACAGAGGATAACAGCATGATCAAAAATTATCTGACCGTTGCGATCCGCAACATCGCCAGAAACAAAACATTCTCTACCATCAACATTGTTGGGCTGGCTATTGGCTTGGCCAGTTGTATTCTCATTCTGTTATTTGTGCAACGCGGGTTTCGCGTGAATCGATCTCACGAAAAAGCAGATCGTATTTACAGGGTTATTCAGGAGACGCATAGAGAAGACAAAACGCTTTCCTGGAGTTCCGGCACGCCTGGTGCGCTTGGTCCAGCTTTAAAATCAGAATTTTCTGAGGTTCAAGAAGGCGTTCGAATTCTGAGACGCGCATCTATTTTAGAAGGCAATGGCAAGACATTTACACAAACCGTTTCTCTTGTGGACAAGAGCCTGTTTGACGTTTTCACTTTTCCCTTTCTCAAAGGCGATCGACAAACCGCTTTGCGAGATCCTAAAAGTATTGTACTCACAGAAAGCACTGCGAAACAATTCTTCGACAACGCCGATCCGATGGGGCAAATCATCACGATTTATAACAGACAATTTCGGGGTGATTATTTGGTGACCGGGATATTGAAAGACCTTCCCCGCGAAACCACGCTAAGGTTCGACGTGCTGGTGATAGACCCAAATCGCTCTGCCTCTACCCGAAGGTATTGGGAAGAATGGGCGCAGACAGATAATATTCGGCCCGTAGAAAATTATATTTTACTTCCTGAAAGTTATGATCCTAAAATTTTGGAAAGAAAGCTACACGACTTTGCTTTACGCCACCTTGAGCCAGAAGAGGCAAAAATTACAACATATCATCTTCAACCATTCGTACGTATATATCTCTATTCTTATACTGACTATGGCGTGTGGTGGGATGGTATTGGCACGATTTACTCGCTTTCAGCGATTGCTGCTTTTGTGCTCCTTCTGGCCTGCATTAACTTCGCCAACTTATCCACTGCGCGATCTGCCGAGCGCGCCAAAGAAGTCGGACTGCGCAAAGTGGTAGGTGCTCATCGGTTACAACTCATATGCCAATTTCTTGGCGAAGCCCTCTTAATGGCAAGTGCTGCCCTGCTTGTTGCCCTTGGGCTGGTAGAATTGTTAATGCCCTCCTTTAATGACCTGATCCGAGACGAAATAAAATTGACATCAGAGTCCTTTATAAATTTGCTCCCGAGTTTGATCTGCATCACGCTTTTAACTGGCTTACTGGCGGGCAGTTATCCAGCCTTTTTCCTGTCAACCTATCAACCTGTCGAAACCTTGAAAAGGATCTTCAAAACTGGCGGCAGCGGTGCCTGGCTGCGCAAAGGACTGGTGGTTTTTCAGTTCTCCATCTCAGTTTTCCTGATCATTAGTACTTTCGCCGTGCATAATCAGATCACGTTCATGCTTAACCAGAACCTGGGGTTCGACCCCACGCGTATTATCTTACTGCCCATATTTAGGCAAAATCAGGAAATGGTTAAACATGAAGATCGATTGTCCAATCAATATGAACAAATCAAAGCGGCTTTCCATCAAAATCCCAATATTCAAAAGGCCACAGCTTTCCGGCTCGTACCAATAATTAATGGTCCCATTAGTGGCGGCATTCCCCGTCGCATTCGCCCGGAAGGATTGCAGGAAGAACAACAGATTCCCATCAACGAAGTTGATGAAACCTTTTTCGATACTTTTGGCATCGAACTGGTCATTGGCCGTACTTTTTCACCTGGACGAGCAAGACATTTTACTGCTGAATTCATAATCAATGAAACCACTGCCAAACAATTTGGGTGGAAAAATCCTATTGGCAAACAAATCGAATGGGTAGGTTCTGGCTCGGGTACAGTAGTTGGCATGGTTAAAGATTACCACTTCAGTTCACTAAAGAAAAATATCGGGCCACAGATTTTTGCCAAGCGTACCTCCTTATTTACCCAAATAGGCCTGAAAATAAGAGAAGGTGATCTTACTCAAACACTCCATTTTCTTGAAGAAATCTGGAAACAATTTGTACCTACTCAAACATTTGAATACGCGCTGTTAGAAGAAAATATTAACCGTGTCTATTGGGATGAACAACGATGGATGAAAATTTCAGGCATTTCATCTGTATTGACCATACTCATCGCCAGCCTCGGACTATTCGGCCTCGCCTCCTTCACCGCACAACAACGCATCAAAGAAATCGGCATCCGAAAAGTATTGGGCGCATCCGTTTCCAATCTCGTAATCAGGTCGTCAAAAGAGTTCGCCATACTTGTCGGCATTGCAAATCTCATTGCCTGGCCAATTGCCTATTACGCGATGAACAGGTGGCTGCAGGACTTCGCCTATCGCATTGATCTGGGTATATGGGCATTTGTATTGAGTGGTTTTCTGGCATTTTTCATCGCATTGACCACAGTGAGTTATCAAGCCTATAAAGTCGCTCGCACCAATCCCGTGGATGCTCTGCGATATGAGTAAGCTATATAACCCTTTGTTTTTTCGATTAAATTGCGGATATTTGTAAACGCGGATCCAGGGATCCCGAAATGGACTTCTGAGAAGTTGCACACGATGGAGGTAACGCATTATGAAACTACATGTCGATAAGGAAGCCGACGCGCTCTATCTGCGCCTTGACGACTCTGCTATCGTTGAATCAGAAGAGGTTTCGCTGGGTATGGTGCTTGATTACAATGCATCAAATGAAGTAGTAGGTGTATCTATGAATCAGTTTGCGATTTATGCTTTTGCACGTGAAATTGCCGAACTCGAAACCACAGCCTTTTTTCAAAATCAATATGCGGGCAAAAACAAACAAGAAATTCTGGAGGCATTTGACGCTGTTATGAGCAAACAAATCCTCGCCCAAACACCTCCTGATTGGGACCAATTGGATGGATGACTGATCCAATTTTGAATCCCCCATCAGCTACACCTCGGAAACCACACCGGGATACCGATTTTGAATCCACCAATCCGCGTGTGGCATCCCGCTCGCGCGCGTCTTTTTCACCAGCAAACTAATATCTATCAGCACGCGGCGTAACTCGATCCGAAGGCTCCTATTCTCCCAGGCAATAACGCCATATTCTGCCCAGGGAGGATATCCCCTATCGTCCGAATTATCCAATGGACCTCGAAGAACCCGGCGTATTCGATCCTGTGCGGGAACAGGCGCACCAACACTTCCGGGATTAACGATCGTGCAATCTGCATAATAACGAACCATCTGTGTATGCGTATGTCCCCCAGCCAACACCATCGCGTGATACCCAGACAGCAGGCGTTCCATCTCTTCATCTGGCGTGTGAGAAGCGATTCCATCTTCATTAGATCGTGGAGAACCGTGATAGCAAAGAAGATTGTTAGTCGCATCCAGAGGTATCTCGACCATTGCCTGGAACGTCCGCATGTAGTCGAGATCGTCAGGTGACAGCTTACGGACATCCCAGAATCGAACTTCATTTCCTCGCCTGGCGTTCTCGCTCTTTCCCCTGCCAGGACGTGGATCAAGACACCACACATCCATATTCCCCATAACAACAGGGCCATTCAGAGATTTCAACTGAGCAATAACCTCACATGGTTGGGGACCATCAGAGACGGTATCACCCAGACAAACAATGTGATCAACGGATTCTGTTTTGAGATCGTTCAAAACAGCTTCCAGAGCCACTGCATTTCCATGAATATCAGAGATGATGGCGATTCGCATATTTATACCTCCTTATCGTGAGAGAGCTTCAAAGGAATTTTTGTGCATCACTGGCCTTAAAAACAAAAAAGCGCGGAAAATCTACCATAGGAGATGTATCTCTCCTACAGTAGCTCCCCCGCGCCATTAATTCAGTTGACGCAAATCTGCTATTCATCTACACCAATGGTACGCTATAGAGCATCAGAAAGCAAGTCTTTTGGATTTGCACATTAAGACATTTTGAACAAGTGAATTTTTGAGTATAATATACTTTATATTCAAAAACGCCATTGCAAGCCTCTGTTTTTTCGGGTAAATTGCAGATATTTGTAAATACAGCGAGGACATAGGCACAGTGCACTGTCTACCGCACGTAGAAAAACGAGGAGATAGTGATCTCGAATGGACTTCTGAGAAGTTGTACAATAATGGAGGCCTGAGATGAATATTTCGACAATTGACATGCCGCAGGCTGAGCGTGTGGAAGTGACAGAAGATACGCTAACAGCAACGCTCTCTGATGGGCGAACCATCTCTGTGCCTCTGAAATGGTATCCCAGGCTCGCACATGCCACTGCTAAAGAAAGACGCAACTGGCGATGTACCAGGGGAGGCATCCAGTGGCCCGATCTGAACGAAAACCTCAGCGTTGAGGCACTGTTTGCAGGCCGTCCCTCAAAAGAAAAGCAGAAGTCCGACAAAACAAAGCCGCCAGTTCTGGACGAGTCTGCACTGGTGGAAGGGCGACTAATGGAAGTGAACTGGGCTTGTGGGACAGCGGAACTGCACTTCATCCCACAAAGGGTCGTACCATTGCGTTTTGATCCGTCTCTGAACGACGACATGCGTCGGCTGGCGACACAATATGTCGAGATCAGAGGCCGTGGTCGCTTCAAAGACAATGACGAATGGGATATTATTTACGTAGAGCAGATAACCGGCACGCGGTCAGGGTCAGAGCCATTTGACCTTGAGGCATTTCGCAACAATCCCAATCCGAAGATTTTCGATCCTGAAAAGGTCGTTACCGTTAGTGAACCTTTCGACGTAGATGAGTTCATTCGCATCATCCGCGAAGGCCGAGATGTTGAGTGAAAGGAATCCTGAAATTGGTAATCCTGGACACCAATATCGTTTCATACATCTTCAATAAAGATACCAGAGCACTGTACTACCAGAGCCAAATTCGAGGCCGTCGCGTGCTCATCTCATTCCAGACACTGGAAGAGCTTTGGTACGGAGCTTACACAAAAGGTTGGGGGGACAGACGAAAGAACGAACTCGCGCATCATCTCGAACAATACGAGGTTATTTGGCCCGGCCCTGAATTGGTGACCACATGTGCCCGCTTGCGTAGCGAACGCAAGTCTGCGGGGCGAGAAATGCGGGAATCAGACGCATGGATCGCTGCAACCGCGATTATGCTGGGTTGCGCCCTTGCATCCCACGACCACGACTTCTCCGACATTTCCGACCTGGAACTCATCCAGGCACCAGCACCACAACCAGATCAGTCACAGGAATAACGAATTATGAAACTACATGTCGATCCTGAAGTACAATCATTCGAAAAATCCAGGCTTTTCACTGAATCTCTCGAAAATCTCCGAAAAGCTTTTAAGCCCTCGGATCTGGACGATTGGGAGACTCAAAGAAATCAACTGTGGTCAAAATGGCAACTTCCTACCTGATTGTTGAGACCGACATCATCATCGACTTCTTAAGACATCAGTAGGACTCGGACACTTACTTTTCTAACTTTACAAATTCAGCAAACCCCATCTTCTTTCCAGTCAGCGAAAGAATGACCGTTTCATGACACACAACAACAACACGCTGGAAGGTCTGGTATCGTTCCAATACCCGACCAACACGACCACGCACACTGGACATTGGCTCCCAATCTCTCGTCTCTCCTGAAGGCCACTCACCTCCCAACTCATGCATTTCTGCCTCTGTTTCTCCCACAAGCGCCATCGAATCGCGCCATCCGCAAATCCATTCGTGCAGATCAAACTCGACTCGAAGCGGAAGATCGAGTATTCGGCTGAGTATAGCAGCCGATTGGAGCGCCCGTGACATTGGAGACGAGATAATAATCTGAGGATCTTCGGTTGACAGGAATTTTGAAGCATTCTCAATCTGGCTGATCCCCTTATCAAATAGCCCGTAAAACCCACAGCCTTTAGGCATGGGATATGAGGGCTTACGATTTTGGTTCTGCTTCCGTGTAGAATCGTCACGGAACATGCTTAGCATGAGTGCTCTTTCTGCTTGACAAAAACGATACATAAGTGTATATTTTTACTATGCTTAAGTCATTTAAATACAGATTGCGACCCACCAAAAAACAAGAGAAAATCTTGCT
>JAPPAB010000036.1 GCA_026705765.1 Gemmatimonadota bacterium | reverse complement strand
TTGCAAAACAACGCTCGCCAACTCGCGTCTGCTTCCCACGCCTAAAGGCTGTGGGTTTTACGGGCTATTTGATAAAAGTCAACCAACAGCGTTTTTTTAGATTAAAATACCAGCAACACAGGCGGTCATCATCATTGCAAGTGTGCCGCCGATCATGGCGCGTATGCCGAGGATGGCTAATTCTGTGCGGCGCTCTGGGGCAATGCCGCCAATGCCGCCGATTTGGATGCCCACGCTGCCAAAGTTGGCAAAGCCGCACAATGCATACGTCAGGATCAAGGTGCTCCGTTCGCTCAAGACCACGCCGGAATTGGGCTGGGACCATTCCATCATTTGTGCATAGGCGATAAATTCGTTGAGTACCATCTTTTTGCCCAGTAATTCACCGGCATAAAAGCAATCGGCCCACGGGATGCCCAGCAGATAGGCAAATGGTGCAAAGACATAACCGAAAAGTGCGGCGAGGGACCAGTGCCAGTTATATCCAAGGAGCGCGCCAATCCACCCACCAATCAATCCGAGAATGGCATCGACCAATGCGACAAGGGCGAGGAATGCGATGAGCATTGCGACGACGTTGAGGGTTAGTTTCATGCCGTCTAAAGCTCCATTGGTGGCTGCATCCACGATATTGGCGTGTTTTTCATCTACACTTAATTCAACGTGTCCCCTGGTCACGGATTGCTCGGTTTCAGGGATCATCAGTTTGGAAATCAACAGTGCTGCAGGTGCGGAGATGACCGACGCGGCTACGAGATGTCCCGCGTCAATGCCCATGCCCACATAGGCGACCAGGACGCCCCCGGCAATGGTCGCAAAGCCACCGACCATCAATGCCATGAGTTCGGATTTTGTCATGCTGCTTATGTATGGACGCACCATCAGCGGGGCTTCTGTTTGTCCGACAAAAATATTGGCCGCTGCAGAGAGTGTTTCCGATCCCGAAGTTCCCAATGTGCGTTGCATGACATAGGCAAATGCTTCAACGACTTTTTGAATGATGCCCAGATAATAGAGAATGGACATCAATGAGGAAAAGAAGATGATGGTGGGCAATACTTTGAAGGCAAAGAAATGGTGGACGTATTCTTCTCCAAATACCAGGCTTGTGCCCGCATCGACAAAGCCCAATGTGGCGGTAAAAAAATCTCCGATGCTTTGAAATATGGCCGCACCTATTGATGTCTTTAGAATGAATAACGCGAGGACAAGTTGCAAAAACAGCCCGCCCCAGACCACGCGAAGGCTCACCTGTTTTTTGTGCTTACTCATAGCCCAGGCCAGGCCCATCATGACGACCAGACCCAGCAGGCTGATTACACGCTCCATAACCCCTCCTTTAACGGTTGCCGATGTGTATAAATGCTCTTAAATTGATTCGCTGCTTTTAATATAAGACGATAAAATGGTTCACAAGGCTTTTTTTACTCTTCGGGAAAGGTTCATACAATGGGTATTGAAGTTATTCGGGACGAGATGGCCGATCTGGTCGATCCCGCGGCAGAACCCGAATTGATTGCTGATGGGTTTCAGTTCACCGAGGGCCCGGTCTGGGACCCCGCACAGGTCTGTTTGTTTTTTTCGGATATTCCGGCAAATACCATTTTTAAGTGGACGCCAGAAGGGGGGATAGTCGCATATCGCCAACCGAGTTATCATTCAAATGGATTGACATTGGATGGAGAGGGGCGGCTCCTTTCGTGCGAACACTCTGGCCGTCGGGTAAGCATAGAGGCAGATGGCGAGTTGAAAACGCTGGTGGATTCCTATCAGGGCAAAAAGCTCAATTCGCCCAACGATCTGGTTGTATGTCAGAATGGGGATATCATTTTCACGGATCCTCCTTATGGTCTGTCGAGCAGCCACGGCGTGGTGGCAGAACAGGAATTGCCGTTTCTGGGGGTATATCGCCTGCCTCTGGGGGAATCAGAACCCATTCTTTTGATTGACGATTTTGAACGCCCCAATGGGTTGGCGATAACAGCCGATGAAAAGACCCTGTACGTCGATGACACGCAGCGGGGACATATTCGCGCATTTGACGTGCAGGATGATGGCTCTCTCGCAAATGGCAGGGTATTGGCCGAACTGAAAGGCGATGAAGATGGCGCACCTGATGGCATGAAGCTGGACCACAATGGGAATATTTACTGCACGGGACCTGGGGCTGTGTGGGTGTTTAATCCTGGGGGCGACCTTCTTGGGAAAATTAGACTGCCTCTTCCCGCTGCCAATTTGAACTGGGGCGGCGAAGATCGGAAGGCGTTATTTTTTACCGCGAGAACGGATGTTTATCGCGTGGCGTGCAAAGTGGGAGGATAGATATGAAGATTACAGCGATCAAGACGTTTATGGCGAGCATGGGGCAGCGGTCCCGTGCGCTGGTGAAGGTCGAAACTGACGAAGGTATTTACGGATGGGGAGAGTGCTATAGCCCCGGGCCCGATCTGGCAATTGGTCCAACGATGGATTATATTTTTGAGCTGGTTAAAGGCGAAGATCCTCGGCGGATTGAGTATATCATGCTCAAGCTGTTTCAGCAGTTCAGATTTCCACCAGGGGCAATAGGTCTTTCCGCTATGTCGGGCCTGGACCACGCGCTTTGGGATATTAGTGGCAAAGCTGCGGGGTTGCCGGTTTATATGCTGTTGGGCGGTGCTGTGCGCGATCGCATTCAGGTTTATCGGAGTGTTGGTGGAAAAGACGGCAGGGAAGCAGCAAGAGTTGCGCGCCAGCTAAATGAAGAGCACGGTATTACGGCATTTAAGACCAGTCCGTTTCGCCTGGATCCCAGTGCAGACCGATGGGGTCGGGTCTGTGCGGCTGCCGCCGATTATTTCGAGGCATTGCGAAAGTATTCGGATGACAACTGGGAATTTGCCTTTGATCCACATGCCAAAATTTTTGAGCCAATTCGCGCGTTGCAACTGGCCAATGCTCTTGCGCCTTACGATCCGCTTTTTTATGAAGAACCGTTAAGGCCCGAGAACAGCGATGCGTGGGCGCGCTTGCGTTCACAAATGCAGGTTCCGCTGGCAACGGGAGAATCTCTGTACACGAAGTTTGAATTTTTGGATTTGATGTCAAAAGATGGCGCGGATATTATTCAGCCAGATATTTGTATATGCGGTGGCTTGTTGGAGATGCGGAAGATCGCTGCGATTGCACAGGCGCATTATGTGACGGTGGCGCCGCACAATCCGATGGGACCATTGGCTACAGCGGTCAATGTCCAATTTGCAGCTGCCACGCCCAATTTCAAAATTCTGGAATATCACCTGCCCGATGAAAGCAATGCCCTGAATTGGTTGGACGAACCCTATTGGCCTGTGGATGGATATCTGGAATTGAGGCCCGATCGCCCCGGTTTGGGTGTGGAGGTGAATGAAGAGGTCATCAGGGCGGGTGAATACGTCCACTGGGAACGTGGGAGTACCAAAGCGCCCGATGGTTCGACGAATTATATTTAAAAGGAGAGGGCGAAATGACACCCGAAGAAAGGTTTATGTTTGACCTGGAGGGCTATCTGGTCATTAAAAATGTGTTGAAGCCTGAGGAAGTCAAACGGCTCAATGAGGTTGCGGATGCGACATTTGTGCGGGATTACGACGATCCGGACAAGGATTCAAAGGGGCGAGTTGGTCGCCGGCAAGTGGGGCGCGTGTCTGCGTGGTCGCCAGAGACACAGGCTTTGATCGATCACCCGCGTATTTTGCCGTATTTAATTGAATTGCTCGGTCCGAATTTTCGGCTCGATCACGACTATTGCATTTTTATGAGGCCGGGGGCTGCTTGTGGCCGCTTGCACGGCGCGCCCGGCGGGCATACGGGCAGTCAGCGCAAGTACCTGTATCTGGAAGGTGAGATGTTGAATGGGTTGAGTGTGGTGACGTTCTTTTTGGCAGATGCAAAGGCGGGAGATGGCGGCTTTGCCTGTGTTCCCGGGAGCCATAAGACCAATTTTGGTCAAAATGTGCCACCCGAAGTGCGAAATTTTGAACGCGTTCCCGATTATATGGTTCAACCAGAAGTGGAAGCAGGCGATGCATTGATTTTTACAGAGGCGCTGATGCACGGTACGATGCCGTGGAGAGCAAGCCATGAACGCCGCGCATTTCTGTATAAATACGCGCCGGGCCATCTGGCATATTCCAATAATTTTTACAATGCAGATGACTATACCAACCCATCGGACCAACAGCGGCGTATCTTGACGCCACCCTCTGCGGGAAGGCGCCCACCTGTGGTGGAGGAAGTGTGATCCGCAGATGACGCAGATGAACGCAGATGAAGAAGAGGGGTTGGGACTGGGGGTTGCTGACTGCTGGAGACGGCATAAGGAGGCTTCATGAATATCGTACTCATTATCATTGATACGATGCGCTATGACTATATTGGTGCGAACGGAAATGACTGGATCGAAACACCCAATCTCGATCGTTTATCTGCGCAGTCATGGTGTTTTGACCGCGCTTTTGCCGCCAGCTTTCCCACCATTCCCTATCGCACGGATGTTATGACCGGGAAATACGGCAGTCCCTTTCAAACCTGGAAACCCCTGCCTTTTGACACGCGGTCTCTTCCCTCTGTGCTGGGAGAAGCGGGATACGCGACACAGCTTATTCACGATACGCCGCATCTCGTCAACGGGGGGCACGCTTTTGATTATCCGTTCCACACATGGACATTTATCCGCGGTGCAGAGGTTGACCGCGCCTGGATGGACGATGAAGCGCAGTGGCCGAGCAACTGGTGCAGAGATCCCTTATTCGATGTTTTGGGCGAAGATGCGGATCTGACAAAACACAACTATACGTATGCCCGTACCAATCGGGGACGCACAAACTTAGACGACTGGAATTGTGCGAAGTTGTTCAATACGGCAGCCCAATTCTTGCGGGATAATGCGCGGCGGGAAAATTTCTTTCTCTGGATTGACTGCTTCGACCCTCACGAACCCTGGGACGTGCCCCCGGCCTTTATGCTCAAATACGACAAGACCCCCGGTTACGATGGGCGGCTTGATCCCCGCGCTTTTCAGGGATCGCGCAATAATCCCAATTTGCCCGATGAAGCCAAAGCCCGTATGAAAGCCAGTTACGCGGCCAAGGTCACATGGATGGATCATTGCTTCGGGCGGTTTCTCGAAGCCTTTGACGCCACTGGCTTGAGCAAAAATACCGCGATCATTATTGCCGGAGATCACGGTACTAATGTGGGCGAGCGCGGGCGCTTTGGCAAGTACGCGCCTGTGTACGAACAGGAGATTCACATTCCGCTCATTATCAAAACGCCCGAAGATGACGGGGGACGCAGTTCAGCTATTTTCCAACCCCAGGATTTTTACGCTACTGTCGCCAATTTGGCCGGTGCGCCCATTCCGGGGGATATAGACAGCCAGGATATCCTCACCGCCGCACGGGAAGGCAGTGTGGGAATGCGGCAACTCGCGCTTGCGGGCACTGCCCGGGGATGGGCACCACAGCGCGGATTTTTCACTGTGTTCGACCAGGACGGGTACCTGGAATGGCAACCCAGGACCGAAGATTGCATGCTCACGCCTTATGGGTCACTGGACAATACGGCAGCGGAATATCCCGACCGCGTTCAGAGCCTGCATGCCGCGGGTCTTTCTGAACTCGAGCGCCGGGGTGCTGATCCCCTATTGATCGACTGGCTCAAAAACGGTGCAGAGGGTCAGATCCCTGAGAATTGCCGCCTTTTCGATGGCTGGCCCGGGCCAGAAGGTTTCCAGACCTATTTTGCGAGAGCTTATGGCGGTGCTTGATGGTGAGCTTTCACATGCACGGTCACGATATCCGTGTCGTGATATTGCTGGTGGCGAACAGATGACGCTATGTGTCTCAACAGCCGAAGTGAAACCTCTCGCTCCACAGGGGTTTCGTCCGCCTGCTCGCTGAGTAGTGCGATCTGATCCTGAAGATTTTCCTCTCCGGATGCGACGACGAACTCGAGGACTGCGTCGCCTTCTTCTCTGTGCGCGGTAAGGCGCAAGCGCCGTCGGTCGCGTTTTTCTTCATCTTGTGGGATGAGTGTCAGCAATGTTTCCTCAGCAGCGGCGTCCAGATGGTTCGCCATTGCTGTGTCCCAATTATTGCGGGATGCAAATGCGCCGAGAAAGTCTCTGATTTTTGGCAGGGCGGAAATATCGAACTCCGTTTCTATTCGACTGCGGCGAGGTTCTGCTATTTCTACGAATATGGTCATGAGGATAGCTGTGAAACCTCCCGCGCTCATCCCATTCTCCAACAGACCACCTGCAAATTCCGAGATGTATTCGGGAAATATCAGGCCGCTCTGGAAACCGACCCCGACAAAGAACGCGATGCCGACGATCATACTATTGCGATAGTCGATGCCATCGTGTACGACTATCCTCAGGCCGACTACGAAGAGGGCTGATAGCAGTACGGTGAGATAAGCTGCGATGACCGGACCTGGTATCGCCAGGATTGAGGCGATTACTTTCGGAAGGAACGCCATCGCAATGAACACGACCCCGGTGGCAACCCCGACGCTACGGGCACCGACCCCGGTAAGTTCGGTCACCGATACGCCCACTGTATAGGCTGTGTTTGGCATTGTCCCCGCGAGACCGGAAATCAGAGTGCTCATACCATCTACGGTCATCGCACCCTGCACTGCCCGAAAATCTACTGCCCGGCTCTGGCGCCACGATATGCGCTGGATGGCGATGGCACTGCTGATCGTTCGGATGGAATTGATTACGGCGACGAGCAAGAATGCCGGAAGCAGTGCCCAGAATGTCGGTCCAAAATCGAGATCAAAGCCCGGCCATTCATTCGTCGGTATGCCGATCCACGAAGCCGAGGCGACGCGGTCTGTGTCGTATAGACCGAAGAAGCCGCCAATTACTGAGCCAGCGACAACGCCGATGACAGGTGCCCACAGGCGCCACGCTCCTGTCGCCTTTAGCGCGATGCCGCTGATGATGATGATTGTTGCAAGCGCACTCAGCGGAGCAGATAGGACCGGGGTTCCGGGCGGTGTGGCTGATAGCAGGTTCAAGATGGCTGGCATCACCGTGATGGGTATCAGCATGATGACTGTTCCCGCGACGGCAGGCGTCAAGAGCCGTTGGAACAGCGAAAGCCGATAGGAAAGTACAAGCGGGACAAGCGCTGTGATGACGACCAGAGTGGCGAGCATCGCCGGACCGCCTTCGGCAACCGCTGTGATGCAGACCGCGATAAAGGCCGCAGAAGGTCCCATGGCGAGTATGTAACCCATACCAATGCGGCCGATGCGGACCGCTTGTAGAATTGTGGCCGCACCGCCGATTGCGACAGCGGTAAACACTGCCCATGATAGATACGCTTCAGTCGCATCCGCAGCGCGCATCACGACTGTTGGGATCAATATGATGCCAGCTATACTGAGAACGGCGATTTGGAAGCCGAGGCCAAGGGAGAGGGTGGCCGAGAGCCTGTCATCGGGCTGGTAGCGGATGTGTGAAGCACTGCTGGGGTTATTGGTGCTCATTGTGAAGTGTGAAGAGTGAAAGGTTTAATAAGCGGAATCTTTATCGAATCCCCATAAACCAACAGGCCCCGAATTTCCATCCGGGGCCTGTTGTGTAAGAAGCGTACGTTCTCCGGCTGGAGAGGATTTCAGGCTGCGTCCAGTCGTTCGACCAGTTCCTGTACGCTTTTGACATCACCGCAATCTTCAAGCGTAAATTCAACGTTGAATTCCTGTGCGACTACTTTCGCGAACGCGACGAGATCTACAGAGGAAATTCCAGCCTCCTGGAGGCTGATGTTCAGGTCATCGGGCAACTCAATTGGCTGTCCATCGACTTCCAGATTTTCCGCGATGAGGTTTCTGATACGTTCTGCGGTTGAAGCCATTGTTACTCTCCTTTCGTAAGGTAGATAGTTTGAACCGAAAAGATAGTGATCGGTAGGCGTAAAGTCAAATTCTTTTTCAGGTCGTCCTGGCTATTGAATCCAGTAGTGCTGGCGCTGGAATGGATAGCTCGGCAGCGAGATGCGGCGGCGCGTTTCTCCCGCAAATAGCCCGGGAAATGATACCGAAAGTCCCGCTTCATAAGCTTTTGCTACTGCTTCTGTAAAACCGTTGTCTCCCAGACTCGACAATACAACGGGTGGATTGGCGTCGCCTTCTATCGGTCCCGGCACCGCGTTTGGGCCGATCTCGATGAGGACATTGACCCCCAGGTCGGCCAACTTCTTCGCGCATTTGTCCAATGCCGCCGGTTCCTGAGCTTGCCGACGCCAATACGCCGCGTCGAGGACTTCGACGCCCCCTGTCACACTGCTCACAAGGACCAGAGATGGCGATGCGATTGTGACGTCTGTGAGGGTGGCTTCCAGACTGTCCGTGTCCCATTCCAGCGCAACCCGCAAGCCATCCTCCAGGCTGAAGACACCCGCCGCCTGTGCCGCTGCAATTTCCCCTATACCGTGCCCGACCACCACGCTGGGCTGAATCCCCACGCTCGACCACAGTGCCGTAAACGAGGATTCCAGTGCATAGATGACAGGCAGGTCAGATAGATCACTAGCCTGACCGAACATCGCGTCCAGCAACGAGGTGTCCCGCTCTTCCCGAATTACTTTGTCGCAGCGATCCAGAACGGCTCGGACTACCGGCTCGCTTTCGTAGAGGTCTTTCCCCATGCCGATCCATTGGCTGCCCTGTCCGGTGTACGCAAAGGCGATTTTTGTCGCTGTGCGCGGTTCCGGTCTTTCTCTTGTTTCTGAGAGTGCCTGTAGTTTTTCTCGCAGAGACGCGATATTCTGGAATACGATGCCCGCGCGGTGATCGAAATGGCTGCGTCCCACACCCGCTGTCCAGGCCATGTCGGCGAGCAGGTCCACATCTTCGGAGGCAAGCTCTTCAAGCCACGATAGATACTGCTCTGTCAGATCCCGGAGAGCTTCATCGGATTTTCCCGACAAGGGCAGGAGCCGTGTCTGGCGCGGAGTGAACGCTTCTTCCTCGCCTATGAGATCCAAAACCGATAGAGAAACGGGTTGTGCGGAGCCCACAGGTGTTGCATCCGGGCTGTCATATCCTTCTACGACAACATGCGCATTCGTTCCCGATATCCCGAAGGCGCTTACCCCGGCCCGCGGCGGGCGATTGGGATGGCGCGGCCAGTCCGTCAGTTCGGAAGTCACCTGTACCGGCAACCGGTCCCAGTCTATATACGGACTCGGATTCTCGAAGTTCAAGTGCTTCGGTATCTTTCCCCGCTTCATCGCCAGGACTGCCTTGATCAGAGCCGCAACCCCGGCAGCTGGCTCCAGGTGACCGATATTTGTCTTCACTGAACCGATCAAAAGCGGGCGGTCTGCTTCGCGCCCCTTGCCGTAAACAGCAGCCGCTGCCTGAACTTCGATCGGGTCGCCCAACTCCGATCCACCCCCGTGGGCTTCCAGATAATCTACTTCCGATGGGACGATACCTGCCCGCGACAGTGCTTCTTCGATCACCCGCTCCTGTGCCGGTCCATTTGGCACGGTGGGTCCTGCGCTCGCCCCGTTCTGATTGACCGCAGACCCGCGGATCACGCCCCAGATGCGGTCGCCGTCGGCTTCTGCCTCGCTCAGCCGCTTGAGGACGACCATCCCGCAGCCCTCGCCTCGCGTGAAGCCATCCGCAGAGGCATCGAAGGGCCTGCCCTGCCCCTCTCGCGACAACATGCCCAGGTCCCCCATTTCTCTGGTTAAATCAGGTGATAAAACGGCGTGTGTCCCTCCAACCAGAGCCATATCTACTTCGCCCTGCCGCAAACCCATCACTGCTTGGTGTACTGCGACCAGTGATGACGCGCAGTTGAGTTCCACCGGTATCGTCGGCCCCTCCAGACCAAGGAGAAAAGAAATTCGCCCGACGGTCATACTCGCGGCAGTGCCCAGATAACTGATGCCGTAGTCGCTGGCTGTCATCAGGTCCCGGTATTCGCTGGTGGCGATACCGGCATATAGCCCGGTGCGACTGCCCCTCAATTCGTCTGGATCCATCCCCGCATCCTCAATCGCTTGCCAGGTGGTTTCCAGCATCATGCGTTGCCGCGGATCCATCAGGCGCGCCTCAATCGGCGAAATCCGAAAGAATCTCGCGTCAAATTGATCAATCCCTTCGACAAATCCACCCCGGCGATAAGCGGTGTATTTGGAGGGAAGGTCTTTGGCGAGATTGTTCCATGAACCGGGATCCTGGCGTCCGTCGGTCACCGCGTCTTTGCCGTTTTCGAGCAGGTGCCAGAAGGTGGAAAGATCCGGAGCGCCGGGGAAGTGGCACGCCATACCCACGATTGCAATACCGTCATCCTCGCGCTGCACTGTCGGTTGCGGTTCTGGTTCGGGTTGCGCCTGAGGCTGAGGGGCGGGCGCATCGCTGACTTCGCCGAGTTCTTCGATTAGATGGTGGGCGAGACTGGCGATGTCCGGGTAGTCGAATACCACGGTGTTGGGTACCACGTACTCATCGGCAAATGCCCGGTTCAGACGATTTCTCAACTCTACCGCCATCAGCGAGTCCATCCCCAAATCGAAAAATCCCACTGTGGGTTCTGGCGCTGTCGGTAGCCGCAGTACTGCCTGTACCTCCTGCTGAAGGAAGGCCACAAGCAGGTCCTCGGGTGCCGCTGCAGGCGCTTCTCGCAGTTGGGAAAGCAGGTCCTTTGACGAGGTCGAGGTGTCGGCTTCGTCGTCCGCAGCGGCGGATAGTAAGTCCTCCAGGAAGGCAGGACGGTCTTCGACCGCCTCTTCGAATACGGACCAGTCCATCGACATCACCACGGAAGTCGTGGCGTCCTGACGCACCAGTTGATCGAATGCCCGGATACCCTGTTGCGGGGTAAACCAGCGGCCGCCGAGCGCTGACCGCTGTTGGTCAATCCGCTCCCGCTGTTCCGCTGCTTCGCCGATCTCCGACCACGCTCCCCAGGCAATGGCCTGTCCGGGTAGCCCCATCGCGCGGCGGTGACCGGCGAGTTGATCCAGAAACGCATTGGCTGAGGCGTGGTTCGCCTGGCCCGGATTGCCCATGACGCCAACCCGGCTCGAGAAGAGGACAAACATGTCCAGGTCGCGATCCAAAGTCGCCCGATGCAGATGCCATGCGCCCAGTACCTTTGGCCAGAGCACGGTTTCGAAGCGCTCCCAACTCTGGTTGGTCAGCGCGCCGTCTGACAGCACGCCCACGCTGTGGATAACGCCTCCGAGCGGCGGTAGCGTCTCATCTATCCGCGCCATCATCTCATCTATTGCGGCGGCATCCGTCATGTCTGCGATCTCTACCTGCACTTTCACGCCGCGTTCCCGCAGTCTGTGGATCACCTCCTCAGCCTCGGGATCCGGTGCCCGGCGACCGTTTAGCGCGATTGCGCCCGCACCGCGATCCGCGAGCCAGTCTGCTACGGCGCATCCGATCCCCCCCAGACCGCCTGTCACCAGATAGGTGCGGTCTTGCCGCAACCTGCCCTTCAGAGTTGGTGGCGTCGTTACGACGATTTTTCCTATGTGCCGGGCGGCGCGCATGAAGCTCAGCGCGGCGCCAGCTTCAGCGAGCGGCCACCTGCTGTGGGTGATCGTTTTCAACTCGCCCGACGAAAGGCGCGCCATCACGTCCCGCAAGACCCTTCCCACCCACGCCGGGTCGGTTTTTTTCAGAACATCCAGTTCCAGGATGTCGTAGGCCACATCTGGACGCACAGCCGCCATCTCTTCCTCGCTCAAGATGTCCCGCCTGGCCAGTTCCACGAACCGGCCGCCGTGCTTGAGGCAGGACAGGCTCGCGTCGATGAAGCCCTCTCCCGTCAGGCTGTTCAGCACCACATCGACACCCTCTCCATTTGTGGCTTCGAGGATCTCTTTTCCAAACGCTGTCTGGCGGCTGTCGAATATGTGTTCCACGCCCAGTGATCGGAGATAGGCCTGCTTTGGCGCGCTCGCGGTGGCAAAGACCTCTGCGCCTGCGGCTTGTACTAGCTGAATGGCTGCCAATCCCACACCACCCGAACCCGCGTGAATCAGTACCTTTTCGCCAGCCTCCAGTCCCGAGAGTTCGAAAGACAGCGCGGCGGATACGAACGCGCTCGGCACGGTGGCAAGTCCTGTGACGGAGAAGCCCGATGGCGCGGGTGCCACCAACTCCTCCCGCGTGACCATTTGCGCTCCGAACGCCCCGAATCCCAATCCAACTATATGGTCGCCGACGGAAATGGTCGAGACATCGGAACCCACCTCGAGGATATAACCGCACATCTCCCTGCCCAAATTCCCCTCCTCAATAAAGCCGAGTGAACGAAACACATCCCAGAAGTTGAGCCCAGAGGCCTCGACTGCGACGCGAACTTCGCGCGGTTCGAGAGCAGGTGCCGGTAGTGGCTGGACATACGGCCTCTCGAACACGCCGTCCGGATCCGGAGCCAGCACCCAGTCTGGCTCCTCAGGCAGAGACAGACGCTCCGAGCTCATCCGAATCAGGCGGGCTACGCGGCGGGCATCCCCGCGGTACGCGATGTGATTTTCGGAATCGGGATACAGGAGTTCATTGACGAGGTCGGGTGCCGGTGCCATATCTCCAGGGTTCAGATCGATCATCCGCGGCTGCAGATGCGCCGCTTCTCGGGCTACTGCTTTGCCAAAGCCCCAGAGTGCTGCGCCGGCGAGCTCTCCGCCTCGCTCTCGCTCCAATACCTGCGCTCCGCGCGTGATAAACCACACGCCCTTTTCAGGTGTCATATCAGAGTCGGAGACGGCCTGTACCAATGCCAGCGCGCTCGCCCCTGCTCGTCGTACATCCTCCGCCATTTCTCCGGTCGTTGCCTCTGCCCCATGGCCTTCCAGTGACGCGAGATGTACAATGCCGCTGAGTGGCACGTCGTCCGGTAGCTCCTTCAGGAGTGATCCCCACGCCTCGCGCTGCTCCATATCTATGGTTTTTCTGATAACTTCAGAGTCTTCCTCTACCCGCGGGCCATCGCTACATGCCAGCACAACTGTCTGGTTTCGCGCCGCGAGTTCTGCCGCGAGTTCCTCTGCGGCTCTTCCCTGATCTGCAGCCAGAACCCACGCGCCTCCTTGCTCGGTCACCTGCGCTGGTCCCTGAGCTACGATTACGCCTTTATCCAGCATTATGGTGGCGTCGGACTCATCTACTCCCAGGACTTCTACTTCTTCGAAACCTACGTTGCCGAGCGCCCCTCGCCATACCGCAGGCCCGGCGAGGGCGTGGTGCGGGCGGAAGCTGTCGGCAAATCGCCACCAGCCGTCCAACTGTCCGAAAGTCAGGTCCATCCAACCCAGACCGCGAAGGTTCTCGAGTGCGATTAACTGCCCAGATGGCGCGAGAAGGTCACGACAGTGTGCGAGCGTTTCTTCCAGATATCGCGTGGCGTGTAGCACATTGGACGCGATTAGCAAATCATAACTGTGGGCGTCAAAGCCCTGTGCCACGGGATCCTTCTCGATGTCCAGCGGACGGTACTCGATAGCCTCGTCTCCGAACCGCGCCTCGGCTTCCGCAAAGAAGCCCGCGGAGATATCCGTGTACATGTAGTCGAATCGTCCGTCCGGAAGTTCTGGCAGTACGGATGCGGTCGCCGATCCCGTACCAGCCCCAACCTCGATCACTCTGAGGCGCCGGCCGTCTGGCAATGCGGCTACGAGTGCTCGCACCGCGTCTCCCAGCATGCGGTTCGCCGCTCGCGCCACGGGTGCCTTCAGATACAGATCGGCCGCGGTCGGTTCTCCGCTACTAAACAAAAGTGTCAGTGGATCTTCGCGGCCGCGAAGCACCTCGGCCAGGGCACTGCCAGAGCGCCGAAACAGGCCGATCTCGGTCAGGCCGTGCGGGTATAGCCCGGTCATCCGGGCGGCAAACTCCTCAAGATCGCCAGGCATTTCTTCCGGCAATGGATCCTCAGGTCCCACGACTACGACAAAGCCGTCTTCTTTCTCTTCCAAAACTCCCGATTTGGCGAGCATTTCGAGCATTCGACGAAAGAGGCGCTTGTGTTCCTCGGTGACTTGCAGGCGTTGCCGCAAGTCTTCGGGATCCACGGTCTCGCCCGTCTTGCGCTGCCAACCCAGTTCTTTCAGGGTCGCGAGGGCGCGGGACCACGACCACCGCTCCAGGTCCGCGAGCAGAGCGTCCCTGCCTTCGGGATCGACACCCGCATCCGTCAGGTAACCAGCGAACGACTGCGAACTGTCCGCGACAGTTGTCGGACCCGGGAAGAAGTCCGCAGGCGTTATTCCAGGTGAAAGCTCGCGCTCGCGCCACACCACCTCGTACAGGAGATCCTTCACGCCTTCGACTGCCGAGAGCAGTGCCTCCTGCGTCGCCCGCTTCACTGTGTATCCACTCAAGCCACCGATCGGAACGCCATTCAGATCGTAGATATTCAGTTCACCGCTCAGGACTTCCGGAGGTTCGTCCGTTTCCTGGGAAGCCTCATTCAAGCGCACGTGACAGACGACCTGATCTGGTAGCTGTCCCGTCAGCCATAGCCGCTCCCAGCCGAATGGCAGATATGTGGTTTCACCCCCGGTTCCCTCCAGGTTGCGCGCTGCGCCCACGACCTGAAAGCAACCGTCCAGGATGAGTGGATGGACATCCAACCCGTGCCTGGTCAGAGTTTCGGGCAGAGACACCTCGCCCAATGCCTCGCCCGGACGGGACCAGACGTTCCCCAGCGTGCGGAAGAACGGGCCGAGATCGACCCCGGTACTCGCCCTGTGGCGGTAGTAGCCCCCCACGTCCATCGGCGACAGGCCGGCCTTGAGACTTTCCAGGTCGGTCCTCTCACCTGCTTCTGGTATAGGGACACCCGATGACACGCGACCTTCCACGTGTACTGTCCATTCCCCTTCACTCCCTTTGCTGAATATCTGTACTTCGCGCGACGATGCCTGCTCAGAGGCGTCGAGCACGACCTGCATCTTCCGGCCATCTTCATCGTTCCCTTCTCCCTCTTCGAAGACCATCGCGTTGTGCAACTGGAAATCCTCCACGGCTACTGATCCGCTTTCTTCGAGGAACGCCGCCGCGCACGTCATGGCCCCGTAGAGCGCGCCAGGCGCTACGATCCGACCAAACACTTTGTGATCGTTCAGATAGGACGGGTCCGAAGGGAACACTTCTGTCTCGAAGGTGATCTCTCCGCGGGCTGATTCGTGCCGGGTACCCAGTAGCGGATGATCGGAACTCCGGCGCTGACGCTTCGGTGGCTCAAGCCAGTGGTGTCTGCGCTGGAACGGATAGCTGGGCAGCGAGATCCGTCGCCGCGTCTCCCCTGCGAAGAGTCCCGCGAAACGAATCGGGAGTCCCGCCTGGTACGCCTCTGCGACCGATCCCACGAAACCGTCGGCGTTTTCGGACTTCCCTGCATTGTCCGATGGCGGGGAGAGGCTCGACAGCACTACTGGCACCGGTGTCTGCGGCGACGCTGGCCAGGCGGAGGCCGCCATCGGAGCCAGCACGGATCGCGGGCCAATCTCCAGCACCAAATCGACCCCGAGATCCGATAGTGTTTTCACCCCCTGGGCGAATGCCACTGGCTCCCGAGCATGCCGTTTCCAGTAGGCTCCATCTTGCGACTGGCCCGGTTCTACAGCCCGGCCCGTCAGGTTGCTGACCACGGTGAGGGAAGGCGGCTGGATCGCCACGCCGTTGAGGGATGCTTCCAGTTCGTCCAGGATGGGCTCAACAAGGGCGCTGTGGAACGCCCTGGCAGTGTTCAGCCGTCTGACCCGTATGCCTTCCTGTTCGAATCGCTTTGAGATATCTTCAATTTCCGCAATCGGGCCGCTGACCACCTGGTGGGTACCGTTGTACCCCGAGATGCTCAACCCGACACCAGAGGTGGCTGCGTTCACCTCCTCCACCGCCACCGCCACGCGATCTGCCGGTGCGAAGACCGCGGCCATGCCGCCCTCTTCCATCTGCGACATCAGTGCGCCCCGTACGGCGGCAAACCGCATCCCGTCCTCAAGGCTGAACACGCCTGCTGCCTGCGCCGCTGCGAGTTCCCCGATGCTGTGTCCGACGACCACGTCGGGACAGATTCCGATGCTCGACCAGAGTGCTGTCAGTGCGCACTCCAGCGCGTAGAGAGCAGGCTGCTCCCAAGCCGTGTCGCCGAGGTCCTCTTCGCCTTCAGACCGACCGAACATCACGTCCAGAAGTGAGGTGCCTCTTTCCCGAAGAAGGACTGCCTCGCAACGGTCCAGAACCGCCTGCGCCACCGGCTCGCTCTCGTAGAGTCCCTGTCCCATGCCGACCCACTGGCTTCCCTGCCCGGTGTAGGCGAACGCCACCCGGGTCGGTGTCCGGGACGACGCGCCCGTACCCGATTCAGCCAATCCAAGGAGTCGCTCTCGCAGCGATTCCGCGTCGTGGAAGACGACACCCGCGCGATGATCGAAGTGGCTTCGTCCAATGCCTGCTGTCCACGCCATGTCCGCAAGTATTGCCTCATCTTCTTCGTCTGCGTGTTTGTCGAGCCATGAAAGGTACCGTCCCGCCATGTCCCGAAGTGCCCCATCAGATTTTCCCGACAGTGGAAGGAGACGGATCCGGCGCGGCTGGACCTCCTGCTGCTGTAGCGGCAGATTCCCAATGGTCTCCGGTAGCGAGACTGCCACTGACTTCGCAGAGCCAACAGCCGTAGATGCATCGTCTGAGGCACGGTATTCCTCCATTACAATGTGGGCGTTCGTCCCGGATATCCCGAAGGAGTTCACTCCCGCGAGTCTCGGTCGATCGGGACGGTGCGGCAAGTCCATCATTGACGATGTCACCCGCAATGGCAGGCGGTCCCAGTCGAGACTCGGGTTGGGATTCTGGAAATGGAGGTGTTTTGGAATCACACCCCGCTTCAGTACCAGCGCGGCTTTGATCACTCCGGCTACGCCCGCGGCTGACTCCAGATGGCCGACATTGGTCTTCACTGAACCGATGAGAAGGGGGCGGTCAGAAGAACGTCCCTTCCCGTAAACATTGGCTACAGCGTTGATCTCGATCGGATCACCCACCGTCGTTCCGGTCCCGTGCGCCTCCAGGTAATCTACGTCCGATGCGGGGATTCCCGCGTCGGACAGCGCGGTCTCGATCACCTCTTCCAGCGCGGGTGTGTTCGGCACCGTTAGCCCCGTACTGGCTCCGCCGTGGTTCACCGCTGCGCCTCGGATCACCGCCCAGATCCGATCGCCATCCGCCTCCGCCTCATCGAGCCGCTTGAGGACGATGACCCCGCAACCTTCACCGCGCACGTAACCGTTCGCAGACGCGTCAAAGGTTTTGCACTGTCCATCTGGAGACAGCATCATCGCATCTGCGCGCAGTTCGTAGATGCGACCGTTCAGGATCGCCTGCACGCCGCCTGCGATGGCAAGATCCGCTTTGCCCTGCTGCAGGTCTGCCACCGCGTCGTGGACCGATACCATGGATGACGCGCACGCGGCATCTACTGCCTTTGCCGGTCCCCTTAGCCCCAGCACGAAAGAGACCCGCCCGCTGGCACCATTCAGGTTGGTGCCACTGAGGGCGTAGAGACAACTGGCAGCCTCGGCGGGCTTGCTAGAGTCCACGACCAGCATTCGGTATTCATCGTTGCTGATCCCGGTGTACACGCCGGTGAGGCTCTCTCTCAACCCCTCCGGATCGATTCCCGCGTCCTCAAGAGCCTCCCAGCTCGTCTCCAGCATCATTCGCTGCTGCGGATCCAGCAGTTCTGCCTCCACCGGGGAAATCCGAAAAAAGGCGTCGTCGAACTGGTCAATGTCATCAACGAAGGCGCCGAAACGGCAACCTTCGCTCTGCACTGTGTCGTCGGGAAAGAGCAGGCCCCAGCGGCCTACGCCTGAGCCCGGGACGCCTTCGCTGACGGCATTCCCGCCGTCTTCGAGCAGACGCCAGAAAGAAGAGATGTCCGGTGCGCCAGGGAATCGGCACGCCATACCTACGATTGCTATTGGTTGGTCTGATACGGAAGGACCGAAAGATTTGTCCGGTTTCATGATTTAATCCTCCATGTTCGGACGGGTTTTTCCAGGACGGGCGGGCACGGAGACGCCGCCCCTACAATTTTCCCCTGTTTGCATGGGTTTTACTGCAGATGGTTACTCTCGATAAATTCCCTGACCAACTCAACGCATTCCTCTGGTTTTTCCAATTGAAGAAAGTGTGTTGTTTCAGGGACAAAATCGTAATCTACAGTCAGAATGTCACCGAGGTCAATGGTCGGCAGGAATGTATAAGGCAGGGTGGGATCGGATCCAATGACTTTTGTGGGACAGGGGAGTGTTTCAAAATCCATCAATGCGGAAAAGCTTCTCATATAATCGACGATCTGCGCTTCGTAGTCGCGGGGACATCGAAGCTCATAACCCTGCCCATCGGCGGCCTTTCGCAGCGTTGTTTTCGCCATGAGTTCCCGAACCCCGGGAACCAGGCGCGAGAAGCCGGGCAGAAAGCTGAGGAGTTCTGCAAAATCCTCTTCTGTTTGGAACAGATACCCGCGGCGGCGAGTAACGTCGGCTGCGTATTCGGCAGCCTCATCAAATTCTATCTGGCTATTGCCGGGCTTGCACAGGGGGGGATCGAATAGTATCATCGCGGATAAATGGCTGCTTTCGGCAGATGGCCCGAGGTCTGCCATAGTCGTTAGTGATAGGAGTGTTATCAGTGCGGAAGCAGAGTGAAATACACCTATTTTTGGTTTGTTTCCGTAGTGACGGTCAATGGCTTCAAAAATACAGAGATGGTCGCGGACCAGCGTTGGAACATTGTGATTTGCGCTTGGGCCAACGGTATTCCAGCCGTGGTTCCTGAAGTCGAAGATGATGAGGTCGAAATCCTCGGCGAGCAGTGACCAGAAGGGGTAATAGAGGTCTATCGCGAGACCATTGCCGTGGCTCAGAACGAGGCGGGGTCCTGCGGGGTTCCCATGTCGGCGCAGAATGGTGACGGTATCGTCGTCGAGTTGGACTTCGCATGTCGAAAGTGGTTCGGGTACTTCCCATACATTATTCATAACAGGGTTTCCAATGGCATTAGTACTAAAGAATGGCACGCAGCACCGCACGACACAAATTCGCGTCGAGGACGAGCGTGCCATGTTATGCAGTTATAGAAAATCGTGCAAGGATATTTTTTTCCTAACGTTTGAGAAAATATAAAACAAAAATCACGGATAGCCCTTGACAGAATGGTTGGAAAGATGTTGTTTTACAGAGTGTTAGTGGTAAGAAGTAATCATGGATTAACGGTAGGCCCTTTATCGCTTTGCTATGCCTGTAAATAGATTCTTACACGGAGGAGTTTCCATGCGTATCCTCATGATCACCTTTTCGATGATTCTGTTTTCAGGCTCTGTTGTCCTGACGAGCAGTGGCTTTGCCGCGGATTGGCCGCAGTGGTTTGGTCCCAATCGCGATGGTATTTCCTCTGAGACAGGGTTGCTCAAAGATTGGCCTGATTCCGGGCCTGCTGTTGTCTGGCGAACACCGCTGGGCGAGGGTTTCTCGAGCATTGCGATTGCGCGGGGCGCAGCCTATACTATGTTTGCAGAAGGCAAAGATGAGTATGCGGTATGTCTGGATGCCGCTACAGGGGAAGAACGCTGGCGGGTTAAGACTGGAAGCAATTTTCCAGACTGGCAGGGGGGGAATGGTCCCAGATCTACGCCCATCGTTGACAAAGAACGGGTCTTCTTTTTAGGTGCATACGGACAGCTTTATGCATTTGATATTAAAAGTGGAAAAACCGTATGGTCCCACCATTTTCAAACTGAATTCATAAGCGATCCCCCCCATTGGGGCTTTTCTACTTCCCCTTTGATAGAAGGCGAGTTGCTGATTGTCGAGGTTGGGGGTTCTTCGGGAAACTCTTTTATTGCTTTTGATAAAACCACTGGTGAGGTCGTCTGGGCTTCTCAAGATGACGCGCCTTCTTATGCTTCACCTGTTGCGATTACTGTATCTGATGTCCGGCAAATTGTCTTTTTTCCGGTCTCTGGTCTGGTCGGTGTCTCTGCCAGAGATGGCCGGTTCCTGTGGCGGCATTCCTGGCAGACGGGTCCCGATGTCAATGCCGCGACGCCCCTATTTCTTCCTCCAGATAGACTTTTTATTTCTTCGGGTTATGGCAAAGGCGCGACGGTTATCCAGCTTATTTCCCAGAATGGTCAGTTTTCGGTTAAAAAGGTATGGTTCAATCGCAGTATGAAAAACCACTTTGCTTCTTCCATACATCGCGAGGGGTACCTCTATGGCTTTGACAACGCCATTCTCAAGTGTATTGCTGCGGATACCGGGCAGGAGCAATGGCGCAAACGCGGTTTTCAAAAGGGCTCACTCATCTTTGCGGATGGCCATCTGATCGTCCTGGGCGAACAGGGCAAACTGGTGCTGGTAGAAGCTACACCTGAAGCGTACATAGAAAAAGCCAGCGCTCAAGTTTTGTCTGCGCGGTGCTGGACGCCACCCACACTATCTAATGGCAGGCTTTATCTGCGGAATCACAGTGAGATGGTTTGTCTGGATGTGGGAAGTGTGAAGTAGGGACCGTACCCTACCTTTTATCGCCTATTATTACCCAAACATCTTTTGTCGATGTTGGTCTGCCGGGTCGGTTCAGGTCGGTTACGGTTACACCTATCGTGAGTTTTTGTCCTGGCTTTGCCGCTACGTTGAGGGCAACATATACGGGTTCTGTTTCCGTATTGCCCCGGTGTTCATAAGATACTTGCACGCCTTCTTGCTTTTCAGATATGCCCAGCAATGTGCCGATGCCTTTTAGCAACCGGGCACCGGCATTTGTGCTGCCGCGCACGGCGTAATCCACGCGGTAATGCGTTTGGCTCGTGTCGTCTCGGAAGAGGTTATACACTTCGTAGTACAGATAGACTGGCTGTTCTGGGGCAAAGGTGTGTGACGGCAGGGGGAGCACCTCGAGATCATCTCGGATGAATTTGCCTTCTGCACGCGCTTCCAATGTTGCAATTTTTCCCGCTACGACGAGATCGCTTACCATCAGGGTCGGGGCGTTGTATGCTTCTACATCGACGAGTTGTCGGTGAATTTGTAGTTTCCCTGAGGCCGGATCGGTCACTCGCACGGCCATGAGATAGTGGCCGGGGTTAACTTCTGTTGTGACCTGATCTACCCATAAAACGCCGGGGTCGTCAACGGCCTCGCGCTGTGTTGCCCGCGCATTCAGGCTGTCGCGGGCAATTTCTGTTCCCCGTGCGTCATAAAGGACCCACATGCGATTCACCAAAGCCTCTATCTGCGTTCCCCGTTTTTGCGTTTTCAATGCGGTCCAGGGTATGCCGATAAAGGCATCCAGGCGCGTATCGCGTCCATTGCCTTTGAAGTCTGCTACGGACATAAGCAGTGGCATTGGGTCTCCGGGATATGGATATCGGTAAACAGAGGGCGTGCGGTTGACGACCCGTGCGACCACGGCTTCGGGTGCGAGGTGTAGCCACAGTAGTCGATTGGGCGAGTCAATAGGCGGCTGGGGAAATTGAAAATCAAAATTGCCCAGAGCGTCGAGAAATGTCACTTCAATTCCTTCGCCAATATGGGTGTAAATCCAGGACTCCCACTTGTAGTTCAAAGATGCGCCATCTCGAAATAATGCGCCCTGGTGTGGCAGGGGAAATATCGGCAGTCCCCGAACTTCGGGTGTTACTTTCATTACGGTGCTTGCGCCCAACGACGATTCTATCTGTAGCGATGTCGTCGGAGCGATTTCGTGCAGTGCTCGTCCCGCGAGGTCCATGAGTCGGTTTTTTACCCGAATCACTTTTGGATTGGTTTCGAATACGAGGTGATCGGACCAGCTTCGATGATCGGGATGACCAAAGCGGATATACACATCGCCGCGCGCATCCCAGGGTATTCGACCTTCGGAAAAGTTCTGTATCGCGTAATTCACGCGCCGGTAGTGTTCCAATCTGCGCTCGTTAACCGGTGTGGTGGGTGTTGGATCTATCTTGCGCCAGAACAAATTGGTAAATGCGCGTTTTTCATCTCCCCTGATCATGCGAAAGGTCTCGAATTCACTTGCCGACAGGAGCAAGGTGACATCTTCGTACAGGAGGCGTTCATTTTGCGGTAAGAGGGATAAAAATTGCGAGAATGACGCTTCTGCCTGCTCGTACGCGCCCGATTCCAGATATTGTGCGCCCAAAAGCGGCAGATAACGCTCGGGATCTTTTTGGGCGAGGTCGCGCAGTTCTGTGGTTGTGTGCAGTTCTTGTTTTAAGTACTTCAATTCCATTGCCACGCGCGCCAACCTGCCCCTTGCCACGCTGTGCGCTGGATTTACAGCGACTTGCTTTGACAATGCCTTGACGGCTTTTTCAAAATAATAGAGCGATACATAAAATACCCCCAGTTTAAAATACGCATCGCGGTGTTGGGGAAACCGCTTGACCACGTTGCTAAAATGATGGTCCATATCCACGCTGCGCATTGCCAGGTGGCACATTGCCAGGTTGTAATACGCTGCCTCGTATTGCGAATCGAGAGATACGGTGTCCTGGAAAAGGTCCAGTGCGCGGCGCACCTGTTTTTTCTGGATCAAGCACGCCAATGCCCGCCCGTGTCGCGCGATGAGAAACCGCCGGTCTTTTTCCAGTACGCGCACAAAAATGCGTTCTGCTTCTACGCCTTTGTGCTGTTCTAACAAACAATATCCCAGCGCGCACAGGGCGATTCGGTCGTCGGCATCGTCCTGTAGCATCCGTTCAAATAGTGCAACAGCATCATCGAGCAGGGCGGGATCTGGTGGTGTGGCGCGCGTTTTATAGCGCTGGGGTATCAATCGACCGCGTTCAAAAAAAGCGTCTGATACCGTCAGGTAGCGACGTCCGGTGTGATATCCGTAATAAAATTGCAGGACTACGGGATTGTGTCGTTGCCAGAAGTCGATTAAAAATTGCGTTTTTTTCTCCCGATTTAATACTCGATAGACGTCTGCGCTGTCTGGTCCGGCGCGTTCTGCGATCAGGACCGCAGCGACCGAATCTGTCCGTGCATCGAAACTTTCCTGCAGACGATCTGCCCAGGCTGGCACACCTGTCAGGAGCAATAAGGCGATAAGGATGGGTTCGCGAATGGCGCGAATTGTCAGGGAGATAGTCACGTTGATTTCCGTAAGAAGTGAGATGCGGGAGCTAAAAGCTGATCGCTCAATACAACGCCAGCGAATGTCCCTGCCCAGGGAACCATATACAATCTACCAGAAACGACACAAATACGCCCGTGAAATACCCCACCATAAGTCCCAAGAAAAACGGCGATGCTTTGCGGTATAGATCAATGCCGCCCGCTCGTAAGATGACAAATTTGGAAAACCATGCAAAGAAGATCGAGAATACAATGCGGTTGACCGGATAGGCTGTTACGGCGGCAAATCCGATCGGATGCAAGGGCCACCAGGGCCATACATAGCGCAAGGATAGCATCAGTGCCGTGGTTGCCATTCCAATGAGCGCGATGAGCATGCGCTCGCGCTTCAGGGCAAAGGGGTCTCGAATATGACCGGCGATGGTGTCAAAAGTGTTTTGCACATAGGGACCGTAAATGCCGCCGTAATTAAATGCGCCAGTTACATAACTCGATGATATTTGATAATACGCGCTTGTGGTTATCACCACCAGCATGGCCAATCCCAGGGCGATGACCAGGCGCGTTCTTTCGTGTCGGATGCTGTCGTAAAGCCGCGTGGCATTGGCCAGGTTGGCCATCAATATGGTTTTTATATCGTGGTGCCATGTTTCTGTGAGGGCAAATGCCGCCATTCCCGATGGGGAAATATTTACGGGACCGAGCAGGTGATATGCGACAAATTGTCCCTGTATCATGCGGCTGCTGATCATGCCGCCTTCGACGCAGACGCGCGTGATGCCCAACCAGATAATGCCCACAAGGCTCAAAAAAGTCAGGGCGACAAAGACCGACATGCCGGAGGCTACGCACCAGCTTAAAATAAATAGTCCGCTCGCCAGTAGTCCACCGAGTGCTGCGCGGTAGGACAATAATTCGCCCGAGTCTTCGACCTCCCGCGCATTGAGCACGGCTTTGCGAAATACATTTCTCAAATGTTCTCGCGCCATCCACAAGCTCCACGGTACCAGTACGCACAGGGCACCAAAGCCCTGCCAGTTTTCAAATTGCGATGCTGGCCACACATGGGTTGGGCCTATTTCGATTCCCAGGCGGTTGAACAGCCCCATTTCAAGGGTCAATAACAGGTGAAAGGCAATAATGCTAAACAATACATCCAGGTCCATAAAATACGATACGCCAATGATCACTGGATAAAACCGCATGTGAATCGGCGGGAAATACCGACCGAATTCCATCAATCCCAGGTATCGGGGAATGGTTGGAAAATGCGGCTGGAAATATTCAACCATGTTCCAGTATATGGGAAATGAGGCGAGCGCGAATCCCCACCAGAATACGGGGCGATTCATGATGCCTACGGGCCAGAATCCACGCGGTTCTCTGTTGACGAGTTCCAGTGGCAATGTCATCAATGGAAAGGTCAGGCGCTCGTGTTCTACCCATTGTTTGCGCAGGATTGAAACCGCACAGAATCCAAATACGCCGATCATAAATACGAGGCTCAAGCGCCAGATCATCGGCGTTATCCAGATTTCCCAGGGGATGGTTGCGCCGGCTGGCAGTCCTTCAAAAAACCACCGTGCAGCGGTCACGTCGGTTACGACCGCCCATTCAGCTAAATACGGATGTATGTCGTCTGCCCATCGGTTCTCCGTGTTGGCAAAATAAAATGGCGCGGATACGTTGGCGATTAAATGTCCCATGAAATAGCTGGGCAATGCCGATGCGACCAGGCCCATGCTGAAGATGACCAGCAATTCCGAAGGGCGTAAGACCCATTGCGGACGCACTTTTTCCAGGATCTTATTCAATACGATCGCTATTAACAAAAACGGTACGACTGCGCCCCAAGGCAAGTGGTCCTGCGCCATTTTTGTAGTGTGGGCAATATGGCGCGTAAAATGCCCACCCCATCCCAAAAAGCCCGCGCACATGGCACCTATTACAATGGACCGCGCGGTTACGGCTCGTTGAAGCGGTGCTGTCTGTGTTTGCGTTTCGCGAATTGCCATTCGTGATACTCCGGATCGATGGAAAGCGGAGGGCAATATAAGGATGGTAATATCAGGTGTCTATTTAATTTAACGCGTGCGCGCTATCCCAGCTTTTGCCGAGGGGTGATCGGGCGCTGTTTGCAAGACTTGCTGCCAGGCACTGCGCGCTTCGTCTATTCTTCCCAGAGACCAGTATGCCCAGCCCATGTTCGCGCGCGCATTGTGTGTGTTGGGATCTCGTTTCAGTGCTTCCCGATAGTTATTTATCGCTTCGTGAAATTTTTCTTCGTGAAACAGGACGTTGCCCAGGTTGACGTATGCGCGCACCATGTCGGGATCCCGGGATAGTGCATGTTGATACGCGTTTTTGGCGGCTTCCATTTTTTGGGTGCGTGCATAAGCCAATCCCAGGTTGTAATACAAGACGGCATCGCCCTGTCCGTATTTTTCCGCTTCTTCCAGATATAATCGCGCCGGTTCATTTTCGTTGGCCCACAAATACGCCGTGCCCAGATTAAAGGGGTCCATGGTCCAGTTGTTTTGGGCGAGATGTGCGTTTAGTTCTATGCGGTAGCCGGTCCAAAGGATGATTAGCGCCGCTGCGCCGATGCAGAGGTTTTTCCATTTTTGCGATTGTACACAGGATATCAATGTCCATATTCCCATGCCTGCAAATATCATGAGGATGGGGATTGCGGGCATGCGATAGCGCGACGATACGTGAAATGCCAATACGCCTGCCGCGTATCCAATGAGCCACAGATAGAGGATGGCATGGCGATCAAATTGCCGGGCTGCGACGATGAGTCCCACGATGGATAGGGGAAGTAGTATCCACAGTTCTGCGATTGGAAAGCGCAGGAGGGCGGAGAATTTTCTCTGGTAATAGAAATTGTAATTGAGCGGGACTTCGTATCCCGATGCAAATAGGCGCACTTTTCGCAAGGTTACGGCTATCGCGCCTGTTGGATCGTCTATCCAGAATGCGAGTCCCTTATTAAACCAGAAGGAAGAGACTTCAGATGCTTTCAAAGGCCGCCCCAGAGCATTTTCGGCCACGCGGCGCGGGCCTTCCAAATTGCCCTGTGCGCCGTCCGGGGTAATCTGTGCATCCACACCCGGAGGTGCGGAGAACCAGCCCGGTGCATCCGGGTGATTGCCCATGTAAAAGTTGATGCCGCCGTGCGCGGTCATCAATACCCAGTCGTCTGCGATCAGGCCATTTCGCAGTCCGCACAGGATGAGTGGGAGGATGAGGCCCCCTAAGAAGTAACTCGCCAGTCGTATTGAGAGCCTTGATGGCTTTGCTTTGTGGTAGGCCCACCACGCGCCGAATAGCAAGAATGGGATTGCCGATAAGATGTTGGGGCGCATGAGTGTTGCCAGTCCAAAGACCAATCCGGTCAGCCCCCAGCGCCAGTGGGTGTCGCGGTTTCCCTCAATTAAGGTCAAGCCTATCAGGCTAAGGAATACAGCGCCCGATGTGCCCAGTAGCATGCCTTCGTAAAATAGTTGCGGTCCATAGCTGGCAAATAATAATCCCGCAAATAATCCCGCGTATGCGCCAAAGTGCCGCGCGCCCAATCGATAGATCAGTATCGCACTGGCACATCCGGCGATAGCCTGTAAGCCTATGATCAGTTTAGGCGCGTGTCCAAAGACCGCATATACAACCGCCATGAGGTATGGATACAGGGGGGGTAATATGAAGACTTCAGGAGCACCGAGCCAGTCTCCAGAGGCGATGCGCAGTGCCCAGTCGTCGAATATCCGCGCGTCTGAGATGAGTTTCTGGGAAAACGGATGAGTGGCCCAGAATGACCAGAAATAAAAAAAACGAATCACTATCGCAGTCCCGCCCACGATATAGGGGAAGTAGCTCGAGATCCGATCTATCGCGTTGTTTGTTTTCGATGTCATGTTTTGTAATATCTAATCCGCGACACCAGAATGCAACCCAAATTAGGAGAGGAATTTTTGTTAGGGGAAAACAAACAAGCCCCCACATTTTGTGAGGGCTTGTTTTCAGGGGATGTGCTGGCACAAAGCGAAGTGCCCAGCTTCCAATATTGCCAGCGTTGAAACAGGAGATGTGAGGTAGGTGCTCTACTTGGGATCGAGCGTCATTAGAAATTCATGAGGTGGCAATATGTCAATTCCTCGAAAAGGACTTAGAACAATGAGATCAGCATCGCCGCTGATAATGCAGTCCGCGTTACCGTTGACTGCCAGTTCCAAATACTGGTCGTCTTTGGGGTCTCGACAAATCTCTATGTGCGCTATTATTTTAATAAATGTTGCGCTTTGAATGAGTGATTGAAGAAATTCTTCGCGTGTTTCTCTTTTCACATAGCGATCAAAACGATCCCTTCGGAGCACCTCTTCCAATTCTTCGGAGACTGCCTCTGAAAGAAGTAACGTACCTTGATTCAGCGCAATTTTTAATGAACGACCAGATGTTGATTGGGCAAAAAGAAGAGCACTAACAATGACATTCGTATCGAATACATAGCGCGATTTATTTTTCACTAAGCAGTTCTTCCAATAGTTCAGGCGTCAAACCATTTTTTCGCGCTTCTTCACTGGCTTCGTGCATAATATCTTCAATTGGACGTGCCGGTTTTCTCAAACCACTCAATTGCAGACTTAACAAAACATTTAATTTTTGCCGATCTTGTACTGATGCAGACTGATAAACACGAGCAGCCTCTGGCGTTACGCAAATTGTAATTTCTTGATTTTTCACGTCACAACCTTTCTCTAGTTTACCTTCTGGAGTGCGAGTTCATAGCACGCGGCTTCCCAATCATTTCGCACGAGGAGATAGGGCGCGGCACACCAGACCACTCAGAATTATCGCCCCGAATGCAAATGAGATCTTCTATCGTATGAATCGTAATGGTCAAGGGCTTCACCACTGTTATAGACTAAATCAATATAAGGAAACTGAGCACACAGAGCAATATCGCGTCTATAAATTTTTGTCATAATATCCAAATACAAATTACGCCTGGTCATCAATCGGAAAACGGGACGCCGTGTCCTTGTCCATAAAACCAGATCATATCGACAAAGAACGAGATGCCCGCGCCTACGTAGTATCCCATTATCAATCCGAGGAAGAAGGGGCGGGCACTGCGATAGGTTCTGCTGCCGCCAAAACGCAGGATCGCGAGTTTGCTCAGCCAGCCGAGAAAAATTGGGAAGATTACATGGGTTACGGGATACGCAGGTCCGGTTGCCAGTCCCAGTGGGTGCAGAGGCCACCAGGTGTAGCGATAGCGCAAGAAGTACAGGAGGGCAGCAAAGGCGATGCCGCTGGTGAAGAAGGCCATTTTGCGCCAGTCGGGATTGATGGGGTCTCTTGCGTATTTGACCACAAAGTCCCAGGGTCCGCGCGCTAAGCTTCCGGAGATTTGCGATCCGTAATTGCCCGCGCCGCCTTCATATCCCATGGATATGATATACAAACAGGATGCGACAATGCCCACGCCCATTGCCAGACATATGGCCCAGACGAGTTGCCGTTTGTGGTGCTGAATGGTGTCAAATAGACGGACGGAGTGGGTCAGGGCGGGCATGAGTGTTGTTTTCATGTCGCCACACCAGCCAAATGACATGCCGAGTGCGACCATGGTTTGTGCGGATAGTCGCGTGGTGCCAAATGTGAACATGATAAATGTCTGCGGTACCATGACTGCGCGGATGGTGATGACGCCTGTTTCGGCGATGATGCGGGAAATCCCGATATAGACGACCATCATGACGATGAGAAATACCGCGATGACCCACAGACCCATGCCCGAGGCGTAAAACCAGCAGGACATGTAAAGCAGTCCACCCAACAGGCCGAAGACAGCACCTCGATAAGAGAGCAATTCGTCTGAGTCATCAATTTTTGCATCGCCTTTGAATGCTTTGCGAAATACATCGCGCAGGTGCGACCGCGCAATCCAGAGTCCCCAGCCTACAACAGTAAACCACACGCCGATCATTTGCCAGCCCACGGGCACAAAGGAAGTGCCAGCAAAATTTGCTTCTGAAATTATGACGCCAAATCGGTTGAATAATCCCTCTTCTATGACCGCGAGGAGGTAGAAGAAGCAGATGCTAAATGAGATGTCTAAGTTGATAAAGTAGGCAAATCCCACGATGGGCCAGTAGAGGTTCATGCGAATTGCCTGAAAATCTCGCCCAAAGGAGATGGCTTCAAACCGCCAGGGAAATACGGGGAATGTGGGGTTAAAATAGGATACGATGTTCCATAGTATTCCGAAGATCGAAAAAGAAAAGCCCATCCAGAATAGCGGCGAGCGCATGAATGGCGGCAGGCGGGATGGTGTATCGCCTTCCTCGACCATTGCGAGGGGCAATTCCATGAGGGCGTAGTCGAGTCGCTCGTATTCGATCCATTGTTTGCGGAGGATTACCGCAGTACACAACAAGACGGCGCAGAGTGCGGCGAGCAGGCTCAACCACCAGAATAAAGGTCCGATCCACACTTCCCACGGTACAGGCGCGCCGCGCGGCAGGCCCTCGAAGAACCACGTCAGTGCCGGACCGGGTTCAATTACGGCCCAGGATGGCAGGTAATCGTGTGTAAATTCGCCCCACCGATTTGTGGGGTCGGCGAGGTAATACGGTACGCAAAAGCTGGCGATTAATCGGCTCAAGAAGTACGTTGGCAGGGTTGAGGCGATCAGGCCCATTGAGAAGATGACGAGCAGTTCGCCCCGGTTGAGTTTGAGATAATGTCGCAAGAAGACGACGGTTATTGCAAAGGGAAATACCACGGCGAGGGACAGGTGATTTTGCGCCAGCCGCGTTGTGTGCAAGATGTGCCGTGCGTAAAATCCACCGAGCGCGGCTACGAGTACAAGGGTTAGTCCCAGGATGATTGACTTATAGGTCAATGCGCGTGCGGTGGGGTCTTTTTGTCGGTGTTCTTGAGCGACTTCAGCCATGGTTTCTATATAGGGTGGTGGATTGAGGCTGTCAAGGGGAAGTGTGGAGGATGAAGGACGCGTGTATTAGGCTTGATGATTTTGCCGAATGGGTGTACTTTCGGGGGACGAATCAACGAATCAACGAATCAGCGAATCAGCGAATCAGCGAATAGACGAACCCCACCCGGCCACCCCGTATGAATGAATTTCTTAGCTTATGAGAAACGAACGTTCAATCGCAGCTTATTCCGGACTTTTTTTGATCGCTTTGGCGTCGCTGGCGATCCAGATTGTTCTGGTGCGTCTGCTGAGTGTTATTACCTGGTACCATCTGGCGTTTTTTTCGATTTCTATTGCCATGCTGGGGATGACTGCGGGGGCTATTCAGGTCTATGTGCAAAGAGGTCGGTTTGACGGTGAGAACAAATATGACGCGATTACCCGAGCCTGTCTCGGATTTGCGCTGTCTATTCCCGCGTCTCTGATCCTTTTGTGCGTTCTGCCTATCGGGTTTTACAGGAGTATTCTGAGTCTGATCGTGCTTTTTGTAGCGACGCTGGTCTGCGCCTGGCCGTTTTATTATGCGGGTCTGGTTATCACGACTGTGTTGACGCGATTCAATGCGCCGATTGGCAGGCTTTATGCCAGTGATTTAACAGGTGCTTCTGCTGGTTGTCTGATTGTGTTGGGCGGTCTCGAATTAGTTGATGCGCCGAGTCTGATGTTGTGGTGTAGCGGTATTGGCGCGCTGGCGGGCGCGTGTTTTGCCCGTGTTGCACACTCTCGCGCTGTCCGTCGTTATATCGCGTTCGCGTTGCTGTTTTTTGTGTTGGGGATTCTCAATGCGCAGACCCCATATGGTGTTCGTCCGATGTTTGTGAAAGAGAAGTTTCAAAGACTCAGTGAACAGATTTCAGAACGGTGGAATTCCTTTTCGCGCGTTGTTGTCTATCGCCAGCAATATTTGCCTCCGCAACTCTGGGGTGGTAGCCCCGTAGCAGAAGGAAAAAATATCTTTTTTCACGGGATGACGATTGACGGTGCAGCGGGTACGGCTATTAGATCGTTTGCTTTGCTCGGAGATATTGAACATCTGCGTTATGATATTACAAATGTCGGGTATTATCTCAATAGACGGGGCAAAGCCTGTATTATTGGTGTGGGCGGGGGGAAGGATATCCAGAGTGCGCTCTTTTTTGGTCACGACGCTGTTCTGGGTATTGAGGTCAATCCGATTTTTGTCGATTTACTCCAGAATGAGTTTCGCGAGTTTGCTGGTCTCGCCGACCGGGATGACGTGACGTTTGTGGTTGATGATGCGCGCAGTTTTTTGTCGCAGAGTCGCGAGCGGTTTTCCGTTATTCAGATGGCGTTGATCGATACCTGGGCAGCAACGGGCGCGGGTGCATTTTCTCTGTCTGAAAATGCGCTTTATACTGTTGAGGCCTGGCAGACATTTCTCAGCCGTCTGTCAGAGGACGGTATTTTTACGGTGTCGCGTTGGTACAGTGCCGAACATATTGGGGAAACCGGTCGGGTGTTGAGTCTGGGCGTTGAATCGCTTTTGCGGCTGGATGTCAAAAGACCGGCTGATCATATGGCGCTTATGACAATCGGCAATGTTTCGACTTTGCTGGTTTGTCGGCAGTCGCTGAGTGAGGGGGATATTAGTCGTTTGAGACAGGTGTGCGCAGCGTTGCAATATCAGATTGTGCATGTGCCAGATGGTTTGCCGACAGACCCCATGTTGAGGCAAATTTTATCTGCCCAATCCACAGAGCAACTCGCAGAGGCCATAGCTCAGGCTGAACTCGATTACAGCCCGCCGACGGATGACAATCCCTATTTTTTTAATATGTTGAAGCTGGGCCATCTGGATACGGCACTGCGAGGTCAAGAGGGTGTTCTCAGCGGTAATTTGAGAGCACTGGCTACGCTTCTGGTGCTTTTGGTTGTGCTCGGTGTGCTCGCTGTTGCGACGATTGGCGTGCCTTTGTGGCTCGCGCATAGACCCACAATGCTGATACAAACACCCGGTTTCTGGTTTGGGGCACTGTATTTTTTTCTTATTGGTTCGGCTTTTATGTTTGTGGAGATTGCCCTGATTCAACGGCTCAACGTATTTACTGGACACCCGATCTATTCGCTGGGTATATTGCTGTTTACGCTTATTGCAAGTACGGGTGTGGGCAGTTTTGTAAGCGACCATCTTCCGCTTACGCGAAAGCCGTGGGTTTATGTTTTTCCCATTATAACGGCGGCGAGTGTTGTTGCTCTCAATACGGTTCTCCACTATTTGTTGTCTCACATGATGGCGGAGGATACGACGACAAAAATACTGATGTCTGTTCTGGTCATTTTTCCCGTTGGGATGCTTATGGGGCTGTTTTTTCCGACGGGTATGCGTCTGGTTCAGACTGATTATGAAGACGATACGCCGTGGTTCTGGGCACTGAATGGGATTATGGGTGTGCTGTGTTCTGCTCTGGCTGTGTTTGTTTCTCTTATATTTGGGATATCTGTTAATTTTTATATTGCCGCCGTGGCTTACGCGCTTGTTCTGTGGTGTGTTTGGCATTTGGGTCGCGAACGCGCATTAAGGTGAAAGGATTTTTTATGATAGATCATATTGTTCTTCTCAAGCTCAAAGATGGGGTTACACAGGAACAGACCCGGGGCCTACACGATGGCCTGATTGCGCTAAAAGAAAAGGGGAGTATTCCGGGTATGGAGGAGATTACTGCGGGGTATAACAATAGTCCCGAGGGCAAAAATTACGGCTATGACTGGGGATTTATTATTCGGTTTAGGGATGAGGCCGCGCGAGATTTCTATTTGCCGCATCCAGATCACAGGGCACTTAGCCAGACTTTTATACGTCCAATTGTGGATGATGTGCTGGTGTTTGATGTATGAGATATGAAAAGGCAAACAGTGAAGCCAAAGGTTTACATAGAAACGTCGATAATCAGTTATCTGACCGCACGTCTGAGTAACGACCTCAGGGTTGCAGCAAATCAGAGTATAACTATTGAGTGGTGGGAAACAAGACGGCCTCATTTCGAACTTTTTGTTTCCGAACTGGTTACTTCTGAAGCGCATCGTGGCACTCCTGATCTTGCACAGCGGCGTTTGAATGCCATTGGACCTTTACCAAAACTTGATGTGACCGAAGAAGTCAGAGAACTTGCCAGAAACCTGGTTTCAGAGGGTCCCATTCCAGATGTAGCTGAAATGGATGCCTACCATATCGCAGTTGCAGCGGTTAACGGTATGGAATATTTGCTTACCTGGAATTGCACACACATCGCCAATGCAGTTATGAGGCCACGAATAGAAGAAATTTGTCGTCAGGAAGGCTTTGAACCGCCTATCATCTGTACGCCTCAAGAATTGATGGAGGGTTGAATCATGTGGAAAGATCCAATTGTGGAAGAAACGCGAAAGCTCCGTGAGAAATACGCCGCTGAGTTCAATCACGATATTGACGCTATTTATGAAGATATTCAAAAGCGACAAGCCCGGTTATCCCAGAAGCCGGTATCATTTCCGCCGCGCAAACCAACCCAAACGCCTTCTGCTGTCTAAGAAGCTGTTTTAAAAATCCCGGCGTCACTTTTAACGTCCGATTGTGGATGATGTGCTCGTGTTCGATTATGAAACAGATAGATGAAAAAGTCGCTGTTTTTAGGCTTCAATTTTGCTACATTTTGGTATGAATATGGATTTAAACTTTAAGTCCGAACTTTTTGACAAGAAGATCGATCCTCAAACCGGAAATATTCTCTTTTTTCGGCGGGATATGCGAGGCATACCTGACCAGGTGATCAAAGGGGATGGTTTTACAGTTGAATTTAAAGATAATCAGGTTTATCTGATCGATATTTTTAATGCAAAAAAAGTGATGGGGAATCTTTTGAGAACGATTCCAACTGAAAACCTCGTTTGACAACTTCCTTAACTTGGTACAAGTAGGAATAATGTACATTGATCTCCACATGCACACGACCGCTTCTGATGGTGCATGGACGCGGTCTGAACTCCTCGATTTGCTCGCCGAATATAATATCACGACTTTTGCGGTTACCGATCACGATACGACCCAAAATAGCCAACCCATGATTTCCGAGGCCGAAGCGCGTGGTATGCACTGTATCCCCGGTGTTGAAATTTCAACGCTGTACGATCGCGAATATCACATTACTTGCTATGGCATTGACTTTGAGCACCCGGGTCTTCAATCTCTTCTCTCATACAATCGCGAGGAGCGCGCCGCCCTCAATCGGGAAACGGTTCGCCTGCTGGCTGAACAAGACGCGTGCATCGATTTTGAACAATACGAATCCTATACTTATGATCCGATACGCGGCGGCTGGAAGTCCTTGAATTTCCTCATTGACCAGGGTATCATCAATGATATTCCCGGGTACTTTGCGATTACTCAGCACCTGACCATGCGCGTTGAATGCCCTCCGCCTGAAATCGTTATTCAGACGGTCAAAGACGCAGGTGGCTTCCCTTTTCTCGCGCATCCCAATGTGTATCAGGGCGGCGAACCGATGTCGAGAGATCAACTCATGCAGTGACGCGACTTTGGCATCGCTGGTATCGAGTGCTATTCGCCTTCGGTAAATGATCTTTCTGAGACCAGGTACTATATTGATTTTTGCAAGCAAAACGATCTGCTTATCTCCGGTGGCTCGGATTATCACGGTCCCTTTCTCTCCCGTCCTCTGGGCGAGCCGCTTATTACGCGCGATATGCTCGATCTGGGGGGTCTCCTATAAATCAATATGGACAAATTTTTGTTGTATGCCGTATATTCATTTCAGAATGAGGAGGGCGTGAATGGCTGAAACACAATTAAGACAAAAGTTACTCTTTCTCTATCTGGGCAATTCCAGTTTGGAGAGCGAAGTTGTTGGTTGGTCACTTTACGATGGCACGACCGATGAGACGTTTGAAGCTGCAGGTGAGGATGCCGAGCCGCCTTATAATTCTGTGCTGGATGCGATGCGCGATGGCTGGCGCGTTATTCAGGTGCCTTTTATCAAAGCACCGCAAGTTGGGCGCGAATACGAAAACGATTATCTCGATTTTGAATTTGTCCTGGAAAAAATGGAGGCGATGAATGGATAAGAATCTTTTGCTTACGTCTGTGGAAATGGCGCAGTTTGCAAGTACGGGTTTTCTGCGTTTTGACAATCTGGTGCCGCGCGAACTCTGCGAAGCTGCACATGAAGAGATGAGTACGGGCAAGCTCAGACGCCGCGCTCCGATGGGCTCGCCGTTTAGCGAGGCCTGGCCCGATGAAGCTATTGGCAAGGTTTTTCGTCTGCCCAAGGTGGCAGCGATTATTCACAGTCTGGTGGGTCCCAACCCGCGATACGATCACCACGCGGCGCATCTTACGCCGGCAAATACGCGCAAGGGTGCCAATTTGCATCAGGATGCCGAATACGATGTTCGCGATTTGCATTTCGATATTCAGATTTCCTTTTTTCCAGAGGATACGCCGCTGGAAAGTGGGGGTACGCTTTTTGTGCCGGGTACGCAATTTCGCCGGGTTCACGAAGCTGAGATTAAGCGCTATCAGAATATCATCGGGCAGGTGCAGGCGGTTTGTGAGGCGGGGACGATGTTTTTCTGGCATACGAATATATGGCATTCGGCGCGGAGCAATTTTACGGATAGGGACCGGTATATGTTTAAGCTGCGCCTGAATCCCACGGTTCGGCAGCAGCGTTTGTGGAATACGGATGATCTCGATAGTCCCGAGGTTAAACAATCACTCAATCAGAAGATTCCCTGGCACGGGCAACGCCATCGCATTGAGCTTATGAATCGCATCAAGTTCTGGCGTTTTCTCACGGGAGATCCCACTTTTGATATGGCGCTCTGGTGGGGGCGCGTTGAAAATACGCCGGATATTATTGTTCAGGGAGGTTATTGATGCATTTGTCTATGCACAATTGGATGCGGTCGGAGTCTCTCGAAGTCACGCTTGAGCGGTTGGCAAAATTTGGGTACGAGAGTATTGAGCTTAGCGGTGAACCCGAGCGGTATGATACGTCAGAGGTGCGTGCTTTGCTCAATGAGTACAATATCCGCTGCTGGGGGGCGGTGACGTTGATGATGGGTGACCGCAATATGTTGGCCAAAGATGCGGGGATTCGGGCACAATCCGTGCAGTACGTCAAGGACTGTGTTACGATGGTTAAGGAACTCGATGGGTATGAGCTGACTGTGGTGCCTGCTACTGTGGGGAAAATCGAACCGGATGCCACGCCCGATGAGGAATGGGAATGGGCTGTGGCGGGCATGCAGGAGGTTTACGATCATTCCGAAAGAGAGGGGGTTCGCCTCGCTATTGAACCCATCAATCGGTTTGAGACGTATTTTATTACCCGGGGGGCTCAGGCGCTTGCCCTATCAGAGGCGACGGGTGCGAATTGCGGGGTGTGTTTAGATGCTTTTCATATCAATATCGAAGAGGCAGACCCGTATCAAGCTATCCGAGATGCCGGCGACAGGCTGGTGGATTTTCATGTGGCGGATAACAACCGCATGGCGTGTGGGCTGGGGAACTGGGATTGGGCAAAGTTGGTGGCGACGCTCAAAGAGGTGGGTTATGATGGTGCGCTTACGGTGGAGTTTGTCGCGCCGATTGACCGGACGCCTGCGAATGAATATCCCAATGCGGTGGAGACCAATCCCGTTGATATTACACCCGAGGAGCTAAAATTTATTCAGGATCACGGGAGCAGTCTGTTGAGTGAGGCATTTTACACTTTTCTGGTGGAGAAAACGGCCGAGAAGTTGTTGCCGTTGATTGGATCCGCAGATAGCGCAGATGCACGCAGATGAAAGGCGAAAGGCAGATGAAGGGTGAGAAGGAGACAGCAGCAGTTCATTAACGAATTTCAGAGGGAGATATGGCTCAAAGAATTCTTATTACAGATAAATTGCAGGGTCCCGAGTTTGCATCTGAGGAGCGGACGAGGGCGATTGACAGGTTGCGCGATTATGCGGAGGTGGAATTTTACGATGAGACCGAATTTGGTGCCGAACACGCCGAGGGTGTGGTGGGTGTTCTGGCAGATTCGGTGGTGTTTACGCCCGAGTTTTACGCCACGGCGCGCGATTTGCGCATTGTTGCGCGCTGGGGTGTGGGATTTGAAAAGGTGGATGTGCCGCGCGCAACGGATTGCGGTGTTCTTGTGACGGTTGCTCCCGTGCATATGGTTACGGTTGCCGAATTTGCGATTGCGCAGTGGATGGCCGCGCTGAAGCGCGTTTATACTTTGAACCGAAATAGCCATGCGGGGAATTTTGAGATTATCAAGACTTATGAGGCAGAAGGTTCTACGCTGGGGATCTGGGGACTGGGAAGAATTGGTCAGGCGATGGCGGAGCGCGCGCGTCCGCTTTTGGGCGCTTCTGGGCGTTTGCTGGTCTATGATATCCGTCCGGATATTGAGGCGGTCGCCGCGCAGTACGATGCCGAGGTGGTCGATGATCCCCGCACCCTTTTTGAGGAGTGCGATGCGATTTCTCTCCATCTTTCGGGCGATGATACGGTTGTGACCTACGATTTGCTCTGCGCGATGAAACCCCACGCCTCAGTGATCAATCCCTCGCGCGGCAATCTGGTGGATGACGAGGCGATAAACCGGGCGATTAAAGAAGAGCGGCTCTATTATTATCTGGTCGATGATCCGGTTAATCAGACCCGTGCGATTCACAAAGACCATCCCCGCATTATTTGTACCAATCACAACGCGGGTATTACTGTGGAATCCGCTATTCGGCTTGACGAGTGTTGCGTGGCGCAAATTATTGACGCGCTTGAAGGTCGCACGCCGAGGGATGTGCTCAATACCGATGTGCTCGATCATCCGAGGGTTCAGGGGTTTTTGAAGTGAGATGTTAAATGGTGAGTTCCTTGCTGAGACGGAAGGTAGTCAATTGCAAACGGAAGAGGAAGACCAATGAATGACGATACGCAAATCGACATGATCCCGCTGGATTACGGGCGTTCGTTCCTGATCGGGAAAGGGCACGCCAATGAGGCGCGTTTCTGGATTGAGTCGCGCACCCGCGTTATCGACGACAGGCGGGGGATCTGTGATGATTTCTACCAGACCGCCTCATGCAAGAGCGAGAATACCTTTCACGAGCAGGATCTGTTTATACAGGACAACTACGATTTTCTGCCGATCTTCAGCGCCGGGTACGGTCTTATTTTCAGGCGCCATGCTTATCTCAGTGACCGCTACAGGGAAACGCGCCCGTACACGGAGATGTTCGGCGGTTACGACCTGCACCTTGTGGAAGGCACGACGATTCGCGAGTTGCCGTCGAACGCAGAGATCCGCGAGGAGACGTATCGCTTTGCGCCGCTGGTTTCGCAGACCGAGATCCGCAACGACGATACCGGCCTTCGGGCACTGATTGAATGCCCGGTTAAGACGATGAATACTCGCCGTGACGACGACCGCTACCAGGTCGATACGGGTCCGATCGCCTTTCCGGATCTTTCGATGCGTCCCGAGCGGCTCATCGATTGCCTGATGCTGGCTTTCGTGGCTTTTAATGTCCCTCATTTCGCCGATTTCGTGATCGAAGTGCCCACCACGGTCGATCCCGACCATCCCGATTTGCAGATCTACCATTTCTCGAAGATCGTCAGCCTGCCAGCGCGCAACCGGCTTTTTGCGGTTGAATAGGGCGGCTTCGATTATAGAAAGATGTGATCCACGTCGGTAAAATGCAGTACGCTGGCATGGGACAGTTCGGGTGTGAGATTGCCCGCGTAGATGATGTGGCCTTTTTGCGCGGATGACGCGATTTTTTGGAATTGTGCGATGCCTTTTGCAAATTCTGGATTAAAGGTCATAGCCGATTTGATTTCAATGGGGATTAACTGCCTGTTTTGCCTGAATAACAGATCTACTTCGTTGCCTTTGTTGTCGCGGTAAAAGTAGAGTTCAGGCTCTTTTCCCGCGTTGAGTCTGGCTTTCAAGGCTTCGATAACGACCATGTTTTCAAAGAGATTCCCGATTAGTGGATCCCGGGTAGCGAGTGCGGGCGATTCAATGCCGAGCAAGTAGGAAGCGAGTCCGACATCGATAAAATAGATTTTTGGCGATTTGATGATGCGTTTACCAAAGTTTTCAAAATAGGGATTCAACCTGAAAATGGTGTGCGATGCTTCGAGTACGGAGAGCCATTCTTTTAGCGTGGTACTCGACACACCCACGTCGTTAGATAGAGAACTCAGATTCAAAATCTGACCGACGCGTCCAGCCAACAGGCGCGTGAAGTTCTCAAAATCTGTCAGGCGTCTGAGATTGATCATTTGTCTGATGTCGCGCTCGATATAGGTTTGACAGTAATTTCGGTACAGGCGAGTCGGATTGATTTTTTCGTTGTAAAGCCGGGGCATAAAGCCCTGGTAGATAAATTCGTCGCGCGTGTGTGTGATACCGGTTGCTTTGAGTTCTGATATCGACAGGGGCAGCAGGCGCAAGAGGGCGGTGCGTCCGGCCAGGGATTGGGCAACGGCTTCTTGAAGGCGCAACTGATGACTGCCCGTGAGTATATATTGCCCGCGTTGAGGGTTGCTGTCAGCGAGGACCTGGATGGTTGAGAGCAGTTCGGGTACGCGCTGAATTTCGTCGATGATAACGGGTGGGGGAAATTGTGAGAAGAAAGCGTTGGGATCGCTTGTCGCAAGCAGGCGTATGTCGGGTGCTTCCAGGTTCGCGTAAGCGTGGTTGGGAAATTGCATGCGCGCCAATGTGGTTTTTCCCGCCTGGCGTGGCCCGATGATTGTCACTACGGGAAATTCGTTTGCCGTCGCGGCCAATTCTCTGGCGATTTGTCGTAATATCACGGTGCTGATCCTTGTTCGCGTTGATGTAACTCATGGATAAAATAAGCAAATCGGTACATATTTCAAGTTAAACTTGAGATTTGTACCGATTTTAGGTTTATATCTGTGATATCATTTATGACGATGCGATGCGCCGCCGATCTGCTTCTACGGCTTCAAACCACGTTTCCAGTTCGCGTTTCATGCGGTGTACGCGGTCTGGCTGTTGTTGGGCGAGGTTGATGTTTTCGTGCGGGTCATTTTTTATATTGTAGAGTTCCGGGTCGCCTGGTGGTGATAGTGTCCGCTCCACGGGTGGATTTTCCACGTTCATGAGAAAATGCGGTACTTCGAGATTTTTCTGGAATGGTGGATTGTCCGATCTCATTTTTTGCATGGCTTCTTCAATGCGGGGCCAGTAGAGTTTCCATTCCCCATCCCGCATCGCGGCATTGCATGTGCCGATGGGGTTGTAGCGGTTGAATTGCCAGTATCGTTTGGTCGGGAGTTTTTGGGGGTCTCCCTGTAATGCGGGCATGACATTCATTCCGTCTGAGGGCGTTTGCATGTCGATTCCGCAGGCCTGTAATAATGTGGGCATCCAGTCTGTGAAATGAAGCATGCCGTCATACGTCTTGCCCTTGGGCAAGCCCGCTGGCCAGCGGATCAGGCCCGGTACGCGGATTCCGCCTTCGAGTACATCGTATTTCATGCCCCGAAATGGTCCGTTGTAGCGGGTCTGGTCGTTTTCGCCTTTGCCGAGGTGTACAGGTCCGTTGTCGCTGGTGTACAGTACGATGGTGTCTTCCGCCAGGTCGTGTTGTTCGAGTGTATCCAGAATTTGCCCGATTCCGGTGTCCATCCGCCGGATCATTCCGTAGGTGAGGCACACGGCGCGGGTGAATTTTTCCATTTCTTCAAAGGGGCGGATGTCTTCTTCTGGCGCTTCGAGTGGTCCGTGCGGCGCGTTGTAGGCTATGTAGAGAAAGAACGGCTCTGTTTTGTGCCGTTTGATAAATTCAATGGCGTCCTGTGTGAATACGTCGGTGAGATACCGGCCGTCTGACCATTTCGGCTGTCCGTTGTATTCGATGATCCAGTTCCAGTAATTCATCCCTCCGTTTAAGAATCCCGCGAATTCATCGAAGCCCCGGTTGTTCGGGTGATACCGCATGTCGTGTAGTCCGTTGTGCCATTTTCCCACCATTCCCGTTGCATAGCCGTTTGCTTTGAATAGGTCCGCGATTGTGGATTCGCCGAGTGCGATTCGGTCCAGTCCGCGGTTTGACTCTACGCTCAGTACGCCTACGCGGTGATTGTAGCGTCCGGTTAAAAAAGCGGCACGGGCTGGCGCGCAGATTGGGGATGCGGTGTAGTGCTGATTCAGGCACAGTCCTTCCTGTCCGATGCGGTCGATGTGGGGTGTGTCCAGGTCTGGGTTTCCGTAGATGCCCAGGTCGCCATAGCCCTGGTCGTCGGTTAGAAATACGATTATGTTTGGTCGCTTACCAGTCATTTTGTTCCTTAGTGGTCAGGGCAAGATATCTACGGTCAACCGATCTGTCTGATCCGGGTTGCAGGCCCAGAGCCTGTCTGGACTGTACACACGAGGTGCTTGAGGCGGTTGCGTCGGCAATGTCCAGTCGGGTTTGTATTGTTTGATCAGGGCCAGGACATTTCGATGGGCGATTCGATCTTTCAGGTCGTCGTCGCAGTCGGCTTCTTCTATTACGCGCTGGAGGAAGCGATAGTCGTAATACGGCAGGTCTGCTCCGAATATGAGTCGCTCGCGTCCGACTTTGTCGGCGAACCATTTGAAGTCCCATGTGGATCCCCGTCCATCGGGGTATTGTACGACTTCGAACCAGATGTTGTCGTGCTGTGATAGGTTTTCCGCGGCCCATGTGCTGGCATGCACGATAAATTGTGCGTTTGGAAATGTTCGGGCGGTGCGGTCCATCAAGTTGTCGTGCCAGTGCAGGTTGCACAGTCCGTTTCGCGCGGCTGCGACTTCTACCATGGGGAGGATTTCTTCTTTCATCGGGGGATGTCCGGCGATTCCGACGAGGCTCAGGTCGTCCATGGCTTTTTCGGCTTCGTCAATGCCGAGTTCGCCAAATCGCGGCTCGATGAGTGCCATGCCTATGGGGAATACGTCTGGAAATTTTTTGCATGCGCGGGCTATTGCTTCGTTTTGTTCCCGGATGTCCTGTATTCCCCGGGTGATTGGGCTGCCCACGGCTGTTGGCATTGAGATGGCTGCGTAAATGTCGGTTTCGGCAAATCGGGATAAGCACATTTGGGCGTTTTGTCCGACGGTGGGTGCGCGGTTAATGGTTCGTCCGATGTGGTTGTGACAACAGATGTAGGGGCGCATGGTGGGTCCTTTTGGGATTGTGGGAGATTAAATTTTTTGCGTTAAGAAGGCAATAACATGTAATATATGACATCGAATTTAGCTGTCAATTAAGAGACGAGGACAATATAGATGCGCGAGTATCCATCCCCCCATTATCCCGCGCGGTGTAAGCGTACGCATCGGATCTGTGAACTTCAGTCGGGTGCGTTTGCGGTTGTGGCCGGGCGGCTTGTAGAGCGAGATTCGCTTTCCGATGAGACGGGTTCGGTGCGTCTGGGTTTTAATACTGCGGATGAGGCAAGGACTGGAGATATTGTGGAGGTTGAGGGGCGTCTTGAAGGCGATGTTTTTTATGGTACAGTGCTGCGGGTGCTGGTGCCGTCGCGCGATGGCGCGGTGCCTTTAACCCAGAGCGTGCAGGCAAATTTGCGCAAGCGCGCCAAAATTATCGCGGGGATTCGCCGCTTTTTTGATGAGAAGGGTTTTGTTGAGGTTGAGACCCCTCTGATGGTGCCGCAACCGGGTATGGAGCCGCATCTCGAGGCGTTTCAGACGATGTATGAGATGCGTCAGTTTTATCTGCATACGTCGCCTGAGTATGCGATGAAACGTCTTCTTGCGGGAGGATTTGAACGGATATACCAGGTTTGCAAGGTGTTTCGGCACGAGCCTGTTGGCAGGATGCATACGCCGGAGTTTACGATGCTGGAGTGGTATCGCGCGTTCGCGGATTATACGGAGATTATGGTGGATACCGAGTATCTGATTGCCGGTCTCGCGACAGATTTATATGGAGAGCCTGTTGTGCGGACGGGTGAGTACGCGGTTGATCTGACGCCGCCGTGGGAGCGTCTTTCTGTGCGGGAATCGATGTTGCGCTATGCGGGTATTACTGCCGATCCGTATTTGGAGACGGGTGCTTTTATCAGGCAGGCAGGGCATGCGACGGTTGATGAGGACGATCCGCCAGATGTCGCGTTTTTTAAGGTTTTTCTCGATCGGGTTGAGCCACATCTGGGTGTGCAAAAGCCCGCGATTTTGTACGATTATCCCGCGCCGATGGCTGCGCTTGCCAAACGCAAGTCCAGTGCGCCAGATCTGGCTGAGCGTTTTGAGGTTTATATTGCGGGGGTGGAGTTGTGCAATGCGTTTACAGAGTTGAACGATCCGGATGAGCAACGCCAGCGGTTGGAAGAGGAAGTTGCCCAGCGCGTGCGTGAGGGGAATCCGGCTTATCCGATTGACGAGCGTTTTCTCGCGGCGCTCGAATACGGGATGCCGCCTTCTGGCGGTATTGCGCTTGGGGTGGATCGTCTCATTATGCTGCTTACTGGGGCGTCTTCTATAAGCGAGGTTATGGCTTTTCCCATGTCTGATCAATAAAAAAACAGGGTGGAAGATATGTGTCTTCCACCCTGGACCAGGCTCTGATTTCCCTTCCCCCGTCAAGCCTGAATAAATTCTTGTTCAAGTTTCAGGTTTAATCATCCCACTGCAAGGATCCCGCGCTTTGATAATCCGTGACGCGCGTTTCAAAGAAGTTCTTTTCTTTGGCGATGTCGATGGTTTCACCCATCCACGGAAATGGATTTTTCGATCCATAGACTGCTTGTAGTCCAATCCGTTCCAATCGCCGATCGGCGATGAATTGGACGTATTCGCGGAATAAGTCTTCATTGAGGCCGAGTACGCCGTCGGGTACGCAATCCCGTGCGTAGATGACTTCGTATTCCACGGCTTCGTGGATGAGGTCGTAGATGTCGCGTTGTAGTTCCGTTGTCCAGATTTCTGGGTTTTCCAATTTTATGGTGTTGATCAGGTCGATGCCAAAATTCAGATGTATGGTTTCGTCGCGCAGGATGTACTGGAATTGTTCGCCAATGCCGGTCATGCGGTTTTGCCGGTGGAAAGATAGGATCATGACAAAGCCGCTGTAAAAGAATATGCCTTCCATGATGACGTAAAAACCGACGAGGTTTTTCACGAATTTCTGTATGCCTTCAATGCTTTGTGTTGTGAAGTTGGGGTCCAATACGTCTTCGGTTAGTTCCATCACGAATTTGTCTTTGCCTTCGATGGAGGCGACTTCGTGATACATGTTGAATACTTCGCGTGCGTTCAGGCCCAGGGATTCGACGATGTAGTGGAATGTGTGCGTGTGTATGGCTTCTTCAAATGCCTGGCGCAAGAGGTATTGCCTGGCTTCGGAGTTTGTGATGTGTTTGAAGATTGCGAGTACGATGTTGTTGCCGACGAGGCTTTCGCCCGTGCTGAAGAATCCGAGGTTTCGCAAGATGACTTTTCGCTCGGCGTCGTTCAGTGCATTTGAACGCCAGAGTTCTATGTCGCGCTGCATGGGCACTTCTGTCGGCATCCAGTGATTGGCACATCCGTTGAGATAGTGCTCCCAGGCCCATTCGTATTTGAGGGGCATTAACTGGTTTACATCTACCTGCCGGCAGTTGAGCAGTCGCTTGTCTTCCGGGTTGATGCGTTTGCTTAGATCATACGCCTCGCCAGTGGCACCGCAACATAGCGCGGATGGCGCGTCAGTATTATCCGCTTCAACGGGTGCATGAATACCGTTTTGCTGTGCCTGACCACCGTTTTGGTAGTCCATATTTGCGTGACTTTCAACATCTTCGTCTTCAAATATGAGCTTAGCCATATCACAACTCCTTTACCAGTTTCTTTGTTCATCGGGGAGATGCATGGATGATAATTCTAAAGACATACTATATACTGCTTTAGGGGGAATATCAACGGCGTTTTTTGTGGGTCGCATTCTGCAAGATAGGTGTGTCATACAAATCAAGGACAAGCATGACGAGGGGGACTCGTTCACTATATGACTACCAAGTCAATGACTATGCGCCAGGTGGGGGATGTTGTAGGGAGAGGGGATGATCTTAAAGCGATACCCCCTATCGCTTTAAGATATTGATGTAATTCTCGACACGCAACACAATATTTTGTTGCTTATGCAAAAAAAATTACAAAATCTTGTAGTATATAAGTAATCCTCTATATAATATCAACCCCAAAATACCCATATAACTGATGTTACGCAAGAACCACCGCGGCGAACAAATGGACAAGTGGTACATATCTTGCACATTACCGCCCATTCATCGCTCAAAATGTGCAGAGCGTGTTCGCGCCAAACAGGCGATCCACAAATTCAAGTTGTAAACAAGGGTGAAATACGGCATATTGAAGGCATAATAAGGGTATTTGAGGTTGTTCATACCATTTGTCGAGCGATGCTATAACATTGGCATGGTGTTTGCTGGGGTTCTGACTGTTGTGTGTTACAAAAAGACGCCAACCCTCAGACCCAGAGCATTTCTTATGGCAGACATCGACACGATTTCCAAATACTTGATTCAACACTTTCCCGACCACTTCGCCTGCTTCGCCCTCGCACGAGACGATGTCGAGGTCATTGAAGTCATCGACACGGAGCAACCCACGGTAGAAGCCCGCCGAACAGATAGCTTCATCCGTGTGCGAATTGGCGAAGCAGAAGCACTGGTACACAACGAGTTTCAAACTACGGACAGCACCAATCCGCCTATGCCACGCCGTATGGCTGGCTATATCGGACGCGCCATTGAGCATTATGGCTTGCCGATCTATTCTAACGTCATCTACCTGCGTCCCAATGCTGGGCAGCGCGATCCTGGATTCTACGAGCAAGTCCTACCTGGCTACCGCGTGGTGATTCAGTACAATGTAATTCGACTGATTGAGGTCGAAGGCCAGCGCGTTCTTGATGAGGGGCATTCGGGTCTGATCCCTTTCACGCCCTTGATGAAGCCACCTGAAGGGATGGCCTCAGAAGCGTGGTTGCGTCAGTGTATTCATACGGTTCGGATGCGCCGCATAGATCGGTCACCTAAGGCCAATTATCTGGCAGGTATGGCGGTTTTGAGCGAGTTAGTTTACGCGTCTGAAACTGTTTCTGAAATCATTATCAAGGAGGGTCTCATGGATCTGATCCGCGAATCATCTCTTATCCAATACTTTAAGCAAGAAGGCAGAGAGGAAGGTATTGAGCAAGGGGGCAGACAACGCGCCATTGAAGATATTCTCGATGTGTTGGAGATTCGATTTGATCTGCACGAAGCAGACCCCCTATCTACTCGCATTGCGACTATCGAAGATTTGCAACGCCTCAAGCAGTTGCTCCGTACGGCGGTCCAGGTGTCCAATCTTGATGAATTTGAGCGCATGTTAGATTCATAGAAAAAGCCGGACTACCCTTGTGAGCAATCTGATTTCTTTGCTTAAAGCCGCCATCTACATACGAAAAATAAAAGTGCGGTTTCATTACTTAATTTTGAATAAAAATTAGAAAAATATAACCAATGATGCCGGTGTTGTGGCGTCAGTAGATTTGTAGGTTCGTATGTTCGTAGCGTTAGCATATATGACCGCGTTAGAAGCGTTAGAAACGTTGGTTAAATTCCTTGACATGATCCCATTTCCTTTCTATGTTAATATATTTCAAATTCCTGTAATAATCACAATAATACAATCTAATAATCCCCCTCTCCCGTTCTGATGAGAGAGTAATCAAGGAGGATGTATATGGGTTACTCTGCATTTGCTGTGGCAAATTACTTTTTAGACCTTGCCAAGAAGGATGGTGTTGAAGTAACACCATTGATGATACAAAAACTTGTGTATATCGCCCATGGGTATCATCTCGCTTTTACTGCAAGAGATAACCCGCCTGATGGTCTTCCATTAGTTGACGACGAGTTCGCCGAGGCGTGGCAATATGGTCCAGTATTCCCGTCGCTTTACCACCATTTTAAGCACTTTGGGAGAAATCCAATAACAGAACCCGCACAGGATGTTGACTTTTCCGATGTTGATGGAGAACTCCGCACAAATATCACAACTCCGGAGATAGATCAAGACGATAAATACACTCGTGCTTTGTTGGATAAAATTTGGGAGGTTTACGGAGAATATACGGGGCTGCAACTTTCTGATATAACACACCGAGAAGACACACCATGGGATAAAACATGGAAAAAAGCAGAGGGATTCAGAAACGCACATATATTAAACAAAGATATAAAAGAGTACTATTTGAAAAGGATAAACAGGGATTAAAAAATGTCAGAGCCGCCTTCTGAGTTTCATATTTCTCCCGAAGACGCCCCCAAAATAAATAAGGCTTCTGTTGAAGATGAGGCTTTTGAGTTTCAATTAAAGAAAGAGGCCCAGGCTCAAGGCTTATTAGGAAAAATTTGGGGTGGAAAAGACAACATATCAAACAATATAATGGGTTTAATTGCAGTAGTTCTTTTGGTTGTGTTGTTTATTCTTATATTTGTTGAAAATCCTGCACCATATCTTATTGAATCGATAGTTTCCCTATTGACTTTAGTTATTGGTTTTTTCGCTGGTAGGCATAGAAGTCAATAACTAAACTGTTACTCTTTACGCACCGGATAGTCCAACTAAAAGAGGGGAACGCAAGTTGCGTTCCCCTCTTTTCATATTACCCTCCAGTAATATTGTATATAATCCCAAAATTTACTCTCTGCTATCGTAGGTAGCAGGAAAGAATAATATTATCCATAATAGCGTGGTTTTAATACTTAATTTTGAATAAAAATTAAGTACTGTCCATTGAGTACAGATTGGTCTTTTCCCTTGTCAAATCAAATGGAAAAGTTTTACCAGTAGTGTCTATATGTGCCGGAGTGACACTATTTGCGTGTCATCGTAGGCACTCTTTTCACCGACTGCCACATTTTGCCAGAAAAGAACGAAGGCTCGCCTCGGATCCAGTTAGGCGAGCCTTCATTTTGTTGCTTCAACGAGTTTTATACATCGTAGGCAAACGAAAAGCGCATCAAAACATCGAAGACCTGATATTAGAAGTTAATAGTCGAATTTATACACATACCAGGTATCATATTCGTTACCTGCTCCCCCAGGCGCGGATACACATCCATATAAGAGAGCAACCTCATTTTCCCTCTTTTGCGCTTCGGACTTGGTGTTATATTGCCCCATAATCATCCAATTCCTAAGAGTGGGATACTGAGTCTCCCACTCACGTTTGCGCCTATTGGGATCTGTAGTGATTCCGACCCTGCATGCCATATCTAACTCCTTTGAATAGGGTAAGTGGCAATACTGCTAAAATGAGCAGTATTGCCGGTAGTTGCAGATTTTTGTATATCTATGACGGTGATTATATGTATCTTGTGACCCTTCTGGTCCTCGTAGTGGTTCGGCTACCACATTTTAGAACCGTTTTAACCTCGAATGTTACCGGAATTCTTCGTCTCGGTAGTCGTCTTACTGCGGTTCTTCTGGTAATTCTCATATAATTCACCTCCCTTCGTGTTAAGGGTTTATTGCCTGCGGTGACAGCACTCATCGCAGGCATCTTTTGATAGCGTCCCTATATTTCTGTAAAAAGTAAAAAGTCACCGTAGCTCCGAGAAAAATCTTAAAATAGGGGTGAACGAAGTATAAACCCTAACCTTGGAGGCTACGATGACTTACCCCAAAGATATTAAAATTACTCAAAGAGAGCAATTTGCACTTTTGAATGACCCTGATTTTCTCAATCAGGCCATCACACGCTTCCTCCAGCAGTTCCTCGAAGCGGAGATCACGTCGTTTTTACAAGCAGAACCCTATCAAAGAACCAGCGACCGTACGGGCTACCGTAATGGGTATAAACCGCGTGTTCTCAAGACGCGCGTAGGCCGTATCGAACTGTGCGTTCCTCAAGATCGGGAAGGGCGATTTAGCAGCGAGTTATTCTCACGGTTTCAACGCAGTGAAAAAGCGCTGATTCTTGCCCTTCAAAAGGCGTATGTGCAAGGGGTCTCCACACGCAAAGTGACAAAGATCACAGAAGCCTTATGTGGGACCAGCGTCTCAAAGTCTCAGGTCAGTGAACTTTGTCAAGACCTTGATGCAGACATTACTGCCTGGCGGGGGCGTCCCCTTGAGCAAGCATACCCTTATCTGATCATTGATGCGACTTATCTCCACATCCGATCTCTTGGACAGGTCGCTTCTGAGGCCGTCTTAATCGTTTCTGGGATCTCAGGGAGTGGGCACCGAGACATTTTGGCCATTGCCGTGGCGCACACTGAGACAGAAGCTGTGTATGCGGCCTTGTTTAAAGACCTTAAAAAGCGTGGGTTAAAGGGTGTGCATCTGGTTATCTCTGAGCATCACGAAGGCTTACAAAATGCCATCAAACGACACTTTCAGGGGGCATCTTGGCAGCATTGTCAAACGCACTTTCACCGAAATATCAAAGGTATCACACCGCCTAAGTATCAACGCGAAGTTGCACAGGCTCTCAAAGACGTTTTCAATGCACCCGATCAGGCCAGTGCACAAGAGCGCCTATCTTCCTTGATGGACACCTATGAAGAGATACTGCCCAATGTGGTGGAGAAGATAGACCAGGATATCATCCATGCTCTGGCCTGCTTCCACTTTCCACAAAAGCACCAAAGACGCATTCGTACGACCAACCTGTTGGAGAGACTCAATCGTGAGATCAAAAGACGTGCCGATGTCGTGCAGATCTTCCCCAACCGGCAGGCTTGTGAACGTCTGATCGGTGCGTTGTGTATGGAATGGTCTGATGAGTGGATCACCGGCAGACGCTATCTGGACATGACGGATTAAAAATAAACGCTCTGACCCCTATATCACGGAGCTACTATTTTACAGAACTTTTTGGACTTGACCCATCTTTTTTCATTGATGCCTTTAGCCTTTTTTATACCAGTATCCCCACCTTGGCTAATCTATCCTAACTTCAACATTAAACGTACCCTCGCGGGCAGAGGATAAATTCGCTGCGCTAATCCAATATTCTAACTGAAAACTCTTAACGAATTCATAGGATTCAAACTGCACATGTGGTATTGGCGATATCTGATAACGATAGCCGTGCTTAAGATTATCCCAATGCATGGCCACGCAGGTGCCCCTATCGTCTTCGTATATTGACGCTTCTGGCTGGAAGTTTGTAAGGCGGTTTAAATCTGATAATGATCGAAAATGAAGTGATGACAGGTCGGTTCGAAAATCTGGGGTTAAGTAAGATTCGAATATGTTTTTTGGTTTTGGTCGTTCGGGTGGTTTTGGCTCAGGGGGTAGGTACAGAGAATTTTCGTCTATTGAAACACTTACAAAATTGGGGAACCGGACCTTCACATCCACATCTTGTGCCGGACAAGACCCACTGTTGAAAATCCAGAGGTCGAGCGGCCTAAATAGGGACCTCTGAATTTCAATACCTCTCGTTTGGATGAGCCAGTTTCGGTATTCCTCAAAGAATGCATATAACTCATCGTTGTAGTGTTTCCGTTGTTCATTGGTAATCACCGATTTATTTAACAGGTCCGATTTATTTAACATATCCGCTATGTTCTTGGGGGTGGACATGCTTGTTATGCCCCTGGAGAGAGTCAGGCTCGCTGTGCTACTGGGGATTGCCCCCGGTCTCGAAAGATATTCGTTCTGAGTGTTCTCCATCTCCATCAAAGGATACTTCCCACGGAGTCTCTGTAGAATATCCTCGAGTTCGGTCGGTGAATAAGGATGAAGCTTTGGGCCTACTACTATCAAGCCTCGATTCGAATTCTTTCCTGACTCCAGACAAAGTTTGGGTAACCGCGACTTGAGGCGCTCATTTTCAAGGCGAAGAGTTTTAATCTCACGATCTGATTCATCAACGGCGTCCTCCAACAGTAGTTCTGCCGGGAGTTCAAGGGATTGTAATTTCAGTCTTCTTAAAGTCAGCTTAATAGTATAGTCTCTATGGACTACAGCCACTTGATTGGAATCAGAATTCTTTGCAAAAGCAGACGCGATGACCTGATGGTCTGGTTTGTTTTTTTCCAGCTTTAGCTCTTCCCAGTCCACCTTTGGAGGCACCGATTCGACGATCAACTGCACACCTTCTCTCAGATCTCCAGAGAATTTGTCGCCGATGACCTTATCAATTAGTGCGAGAGTCTTTCTCGCTCGTTCTCGCATCTTGGCAAGCCTGTGTTGATCCTTATGCTTGTCAAGTTCTTCGATGACTATAAGAGGCACATAGATTATGGGATTCTCACATCCCGAGATTTTCGACCAGTTAATCTGATTGATTGGCTGGTAATGAAGCAGCACGTTTGTATCAACGATAAGGTATTTATTGCTCATCGGAATCCTCCGAAAATTTATCTGCCTTGTTAAAATTTGTACTACGCTTAAATTTTTACACCAAACCGCTTGATTTTACACTTGTCAGGATATTAGAATTGTCATAAATTCAGCCAACTGATGCAGTCAAGTCAGTACTTATTAGATCTTTGAAGGTCGTGTCTCCGTGAAAGACACGACCTTCTCTTATTTATAAGTTTTTAATTCATAATACCTCCAAAGTAGCAATCCCTATTTCTAACCACCCTACTGACACGCCTCACATGTCCCATCTGTAATATCGCACGCCTCGGCTGTTGGGCCTGGGGTGGCAGGTGCTTGGTGTACCTGTCCATTGAGAGACGCGTCTGTTTCAACAGGTGCGTCTTCGCGTTGTACTTGCACATCGCTCGAAGCGGATTTGGACTGCATCCACCGGGGCTGGACGCCGCGTTTGTTGATGTCCATGGTGGATTTTTCGATCTGGGTCGCGGCGAGTGAGCGCAAGTAGTACGTGGTTTTCAGCCCGCGTATCCAGGCGAGTTTGTACATGTCGTCCAGTGCTTTGCCGCTGGGGGCTGCGATGTACAGGTTCAGGGATTGGCCCATGTCGATCCACTTTTGCCGGCGGCTGGCGCATTCGATGAGCCATTCGGGGGCTACTTCAAATGCGGTTTTGTAGAGGTCTTTCACATCTTGCGGCACGCGGTCGATTTCCTGGACTGAGCCGTCGTAGTATTTCAGGTCATCTACCATCTGGTCATCCCACAGGTCGCGTGCTTTTAACGCATTGACCATGTAGGGATTTAATACTGTGAAGTCACCGGATAGATTTGCTTTTACATACAGGTTGCGATACATCGGCTCGATGGATTGTGTCACGCCCGAGATGTTCGATATGGTGGCGGTTGGGGCAATGGCCATGACGTTGCTGTTTCGCATGCCGTGTTTGGCGACAGCCTCGCGCACCACATTCCAGTCCAGGCGCGCGGAGGTATCGACTTCGAGGTACGCCCCCCGTTCCTGTCCCAACACGGTCAGGGTATCGATGGGCAAAATGCCGCGGTCCCATTTTGAACCGATGTAGGAATGGTATGTGCCGCGTTCTTCGGCCAGGCGCGTTGAGGCGAGGATCGCGTAGTACGAGATCATTTCCATGCTGATGTCGGCAAAGTCAACTGCGCCTTGCGAATCGTAGGGCAAATTCAACGGGTAGAGTGCGTCCTGAAATCCCATCACGCCCAGGCCCACGGGGCGGTGGCGTTTGTTGGATGTGGCGGCTTCTTCTGTGGGATAGAAATTGATGTCGATTACGTTGTCCAGCATTCGAAGCGCGGTGGATATCGTGTCTTCCAACAACTCGCGGTTGAGGCCCGTGGGTGTGATGTGTGCCACGAGATTTACAGAGCCGAGATTGCACACCGCGGTTTCTTCGCGGCTCGTGTTCAACAGTATTTCAGTACATAAATTCGAGCTGTGGACAACGCCCGCGTGATCCTGCGGGGAGCGGATGTTGGACGGGTCTTTAAATGTGATCCACGGGTGTCCGGTTTCAAAGAGCATGGACAACATTTTTCGCCACAATTGCACGGCATCGATCTGGCGAGATTGTTGCAGTTCACCGGCTTCGGCTTTTTGTTCATAGGTGAGGTATTTTTCTTCAAATGCTTTGCCGTACAGATCGTGCAGGTCGGGGACTTCATCCGGGCTGAACAGGGTCCAGGATCCCTTTTCCATGACGCGTTTCATAAACAGGTCGGGGATCCAGTTGGCCGTGTTCATGTCGTGTGTGCGACGGCGGTCATCACCCGTGTTTTTGCGCAGTTCCAGAAAGTCCTCAATATCCAGGTGCCAGGTTTCCAGATAGGAGCATACCGCGCCCTTGCGTTTTCCGCCCTGGTTGACGGCAACGGCGGTGTCGTTTATGACTTTCAAAAATGGAATGACGCCCTGGCTTCTGCCATTTGTGCCGCGGATATAGGAATTTGTGGCGCGCACATTTGTCCAGTCATTGCCCAGACCACCCGCCCATTTGGATAATTTGGCATTGTCGGATACCATTTTGAATATGTGTTCCAGATCATCTTGCGCGGTTGACAGATAACACGAGGATAGCTGCGGATGCAGAGTACCGGCATTGAACAGGGTGGGTGTGGCAGAGACGAATCGGAAGGAAGACAGTACTTCGTAAAATTGAATGGCGCGCGTTTCTTTGTCGTCTTCGTCCCAGGCGAGACCCATTGCCACGCGCATCCAGAAGAACTGCGGGGTTTCAATGCGGCGCTCGTTGACGTGGAGCAAATAGCGATCAAAAATGGTTTGTACGCCCAGGTATTCAAAGTCTTCATCGCGCTCGGGTTTTAATGCCGCGGACAGACGCTCCAGGTCAAATACGCGCAATTTGGGGTCTAAACGGTCGTTTTCAATGCCGGTTTCAATAAATTTTGCAAATCCCTGCCGACAGGCTGTGTCCCTGTTTTCTATCGCGGGTTTGAACCCCAGGGCATGGCGATAGATCACGTTGAGGAGCAATCGCATGGCAACTTTGCTATAGGCGGGTTCTTTTTCCACGCGGCTGCGCGCTGCCAATATCATGGCGCGTTCGATATCGTCGGGTTTGATGTCGTCGTAGAGGGAGCGATATATTTCGTCGAGCAGGGCCTGGGGATCTACCTCGTCATCGCAAACGGCAAATACTTCGGCGCGAATGCGGTTGGCATCGAGGGGTTCGCGCTTGCCGTCGGCTGTTTGTACGCGCAGTTTGGGCGCGTTGGGGTCCTGGGGTTCTTCTTTGCCGCTGAGTACGCGGGCTTTTTTGTGGTCTTCTCGATAGACGATGTAGCGCCGCGCGACGGCAAAGTGGCCTGCGCGCATTAAGTGGATTTCGACTTTGTCCTGAATGCGTTCGACATCCACGCTGTCATCCGGTTCGTGCAGTTCCCCCTCAATTTCAGCAATAACAGCGTCGGTGAGTTCCGACACATCGGCTTCGATTTTGGGCGGCAATGAATGATCGTTGGACAAGCCCAACTCGGCTCTAAATGCCGCCTCAATCGCGCGTTCAATGCGCGCGCGGTCAAAATCCACGATCCGACCATCGCGTTTGCGTACCGCAAAACCAACCGCTTCCAGTAAAGTGTCAACTATTTCGGCCATGCATGCCTCCCAAATGCGAAACTACTCCCGCGCGTTCTGACAGAAAAAATAAACCCGTAACCGCTGCACAAAGATCGCAACGGGGAGGGTTGAAGAGATGAGTTGGGGATATATTTCAAGACAACAAATCGGGAAAACATGAGGTTGGAAATCCCAATCGCAGAGGTGGGGAGAGACTGCGAATAATGGATTTGTCTTCCCGAAAAAAATAACAACTTATCTGTAAAAAGCAGGTAAAGGGGGAGAGTGGATGAATTTTCACTAACAACTGCAAACACAATATATGGTGGTCTATGAAAAAAGTCAATACCAAATGTGCTTAAATTGTAACTTTACCCGCATTGTGTTGTGCGTGCGTCCAATTACCTGTATATGCGAGATTTAGAGCAAAAAAGCGGAGGCTGGGAGAAATGGGTTTCGCATGTGCGATAGGGAAACAATGCATTTTTTTACGTATTGTTTTTTTGTAAAAAAACCCTTTGACGCGGTGGGTAAAATTCCGAATATTCTGAGCGTTGATAGGGAAGTTAATTTTTAATAAGGAGGAGAGATGGACGCTCATTTGCTCGCTTCACTTACACAGACCAAAAAGGCCAGGACACTGCGGGCATCGTCGTGGGATATTAGCGGACGCAATGGCGATGCATGGGTTATTGAGGGCGGGGAGACGCGGGTGTTGGCCGATCTTAAGGGACCGGGTTGTATTACGCATATCTGGATGACGCAAAGCGGGGATGGTGCTTTTCGCAATGTGGTTTTAAAGATGTTTTGGGATGGTGAAGACGATCCGAGTGTCGAGGTGCCGCTGGGTGATTTCTTTTGTTTGGGACACGGTATTTCCACGTCTTTTCAGTCGCTGCCCTTTTCCGCGTCTGCCAATGCCCAGCGCGAGAATCAGTTTGTGCCCAATGCCGCGCTGAATTGCTATTTGCTGATGCCGTTTAATCGTTCTGCGCGCATTGAGGTGACGAATGAGGGCGATGAGTCTTATCGGCAATATTTTTATGTGGATTACGAGTTGTACGACGATCCCTGGGGAGAAGATACGGCGTATTTTCACGCGCAATTTCACCGAGAGAATCCCTGCGATGGTTGGGGGCATGAGATTCGCGTCAATACGCCAGAGGCGAATATCGTCAATGTTGAGCGGCAGGCGTGGGATGGCAATTACGCGATTCTGGAGGCGACAGGGGTTGGGCATTATATTGGGTGCAATTTGTCGGTGACGAATTTTCAGGGGACGTGGTGGGGCGAGGGCGATGATATGATCTGGGTGGATGGATACAAATGGCCGCCTGAGTTGCACGGTACAGGTAGCGAGGATTATCTCAATCAGGCGTGGGGGATGCAGGATAATGCGTTTTTGATGAATGGGTCGTCGATTTACGAGCGGAATACGGGCGGGTATCAGACGTCTTATGTGTTTCATTTGACCAATCCGGTGCGGTTTGAAAAGGAGATTAAGGTGACGATTGAGCACGGTCACGGGAATCATCTGGCGAATGAGATGGCGTCTGTGGCTTATTGGTATCAGAAGGAGCCTCATCGCCCATTTGGGATTATAGATGTGGCACAGCGACAGCCTGTAGAGAAGCGCGAAGGTGAGTGGGTGAAGGATAGCGCGAACCAGACGCCGCATCGCGAGGTGGATTTGAATGCGGAGATGAGAGAGAAGAAGCAACAGTGGGCGATGAAGAGTGAGGAGAGATAGGACTATGTCTGAACATATTACAATTTTGGGTGGGGGTAATACGGCGTTTGCCGCGGCTGCGAATCTGACTTTGAAGGGGTTTGGCGTTACGCTTTGCGAATTGCCGGATTTCAGAGAGATGCTTGATCCCGTGCGCGATAGTGGGGTGATTCATCTGGAGGGTGTTGAGGAGACAGGGGCGGCGAAGGTTCACTCTTTGACCACGGATATTGAGGCGGCACTGAATGCTTCGGATCTGATTCTGGTGATTGTGCCAGCGTATGCGCATAAACCGTTTGCGCTGGCGTGTGCGCCCTATCTGGGCCCCGAGCATACGGTGGTGCTGATGCCGGGTACGCTGGGTACGCTGGAATGGGCGACGCTGTTGTGGGAACGGGGTGTGGCGGGTGTCGCGCTTGCCGAGGTGGATACTGCGCCTTATGTGTGTCGGAAGACTGCGCCGGATACGGCGACGATTTGGGGTACTGTGACGGGGTTGGGTTTGGGGGTTTTGCCGGCGACGGAGACTGAGCGTGTGCGCGAGCGTTTATCGCCTTTTTTTCCGGGGATTCAGACGTATCCGACGGTGATGGCGTGTGGTTTGTCTGCGATGAATCCGGTTGTGCATCCCGCGGGTGTGTTGATGAATGCGGGGCGGATTGAGTATTCTCACGGGGAGTTCTATTTTTACGAGGAGGGGGTTTCCCCGTCTGTGGCGAAGACGATTATGGCTGTGGATGCCGAGCGCAGAGCGATTGCAAAGGCTTTGGGGTATGATCTGGTGGCGGCTGATGAGGCGTTTTATCGGGCGGGTTTTGGTCCGAAGGGGGATTTGTGGGCCGCGATTAATGGCAGCCGGATGCTGACGCAACTCAAGGCACCGGGATCGCTGGAGAGCCGATGGCTCACGGAGGATATTCCCTACGGTCTTTCAGCCTGGCACGATGTGGGCGCGCAATACGGGGTGGAGGCGCCGTTGATGCGCGGGCTGGTGGATATTGCATCTGTGGTGATGGGTTTTGATGGGTGGACTTCAGGGCGCAGCGTGCGCGAGTTGGGGATTGAGGGGATGGGGTTGGAGGATTTGAATGGGTTTTTGGAGAATGGGTATTAGGAAGTGTGAAGTAGGAAGTGTGAAGTAAGAAAGAAAAGCCCACCTGCTGGGGAGCGAGTGGGCTTTTTTATTCGATCAGTTCTTTGGTATTGTGAACGCGAATATCGACTTCGGGCAAATGGGTGTTCAGGATTTCGGTAATGTGATCCCTGGGGCCGACGAAGATCATGATCATATTCTGCGGCACAAAGTATTTTTCGAGAAAGGCGCGGACTTCATCGTCGGTAACGGCATCAAATCCGCCTTTGCGGCGCGGTGATTTGTAAATGGCTCTGTTTACCTCGCGGTTGAGGCTTTGCTGTGGTGTTCTGTCGTGGACAAAAGATATATCGTCAGTTTCACGGTGTTCTTTGAGTGTTTCCCAAAAGCGAGGGTTGTCGGGCAGGTTTTGGATGAAGTCGTACATTTTTGTGATCAATTCTTCGCTATTATGGAGTTGGGGATCGGCATAGATTTCGATATATCGGGCATTTTGTTCGGATAGATACCGAGTAGAAGTCCCATAGACCAATTTCAATTCTCCTCTGAAATATTTATAGAGCAATCTGGACTCAGGATATCGGCCAAGCGTGTCCGATATCATGTTTGGAATATAATTTTCTTCACCCGTTCGGCCGGAGGGAATCAGCCAACGACAGAATACATTTTTTAAGTGTGAATAATTTTGAAAAATAAAAGCCGTGGGACCAACTTTGGCATTTGTTGATGGTAAATTCAATGAATGTACAAAGCCGCCCGCCTGCCCGCGCATCTTCCTTTCTTCTGTTAATGGACGCAGTGCGTTGGCAATTTCAGTGGAATCGCGGTCTGAAATGACCTTAAAGAATACCACGTCTGTTTTCAGGAGTTGATCCGCGTATTGTCTGACGTCGTCCAATGAGAGATCATTCAGCGTTTTTAATGAGCGCATTTTCATGATGCCAAGGGTTTGTGACAGTGCCAGATTTTTCATCAGCCTATAGTTTGATCTTTTGATCTCATTTTTGTAATCGGCACTTAGTTGTGCTTTTACATATTTCAGATCATACTCTGTAAACGCGAGATTATATATCAGGTCGCGGACTATTTCTATTGCTTTGCCACTGTGCTCGGATAAGCCATAAATGGAGATGGTCTGGTATTCAGTGCTGGTCGTGATATTCAGATGGGTGCCCAATGCTTCGAGTTGATCCAGGTGCCCCTGTTTTTTTGCTATTTCCCAAATCAATTTTTCGACTGTTTTTGCAAGGCCAATCTGCGAAGGGTGTTCCGCACCACTTCCCGCGCCGAGAAAGACAATTTCAATTCTGGTGAGGGGGGCGCGTTTGTCGATGCGATAAAAGATGTGGTGGTTAGGGATCTCGGCAAACGCAGATAGGGTGCCAAGTAGAACAAAGCTAAATATCAGGGCTAAAAATCGTTTCATTGAGTGTCACCTTTTGAGAAGTGGAGAAAGTCATCCTGATCCTGGCCTTTCTCTGCCATTTTTTTATTTTCCATACAAATAGTGCGACAATACCGCCCAACAGCGTTAGAATACCGACCAATGCCAATACTATACCTGAATAGTATCCAAAGGTTCGGGGCTTTTTCGGAGGCAGTTCTTTTTTTTCTATCTCTGTGAGGGAGTGGGTGATTGAATTGTCATCTTTCAGATATTGATCGATGATGCGCGGAATATCTTCTGCGCGGATGGATTTAAGATCTTGTATCAATTTTGGATATAGCAAGGGATCATCGGCGTGGGCAAATGCGCCGCCAAATGAAGTCGCCATGCTTGAGCGGTTGTAAAATGCGGAATACAGGCTGGACAACTTCTGGTTTCGGGCGGCATTGAATTCTGCATCAGAAATGGTTTTCAGATTTACCAATGCCACATGGATCATGTCCTGGATCGTATTTCGGGATGTATTATGGGGCAGTTCTGCCTGGCAAGTCATCAAGCCGAATCCCTTAAAGCTGCCTACTGAGACGCTGAAAGATTTTGCGAGCCGAGAATCGACCAGTGAAGCACCCAGGGAATTTGAAGGCTTTTCCAGCAGACGTTCCACAATGAGCAGACCCGCATAGTCGCGATTGCCT